>NZ_JPRS01000029.1 GCF_000738085.1 Cryobacterium sp. MLB-32 | reverse complement strand
GTTTACGAGATAACCCTGCATCCTCGACCCGCTTCTCATAATTGCGCAAACAATGTCGAAACCGATCATCCCCATGATGGGGTGGTTGTCACACGCTGTTGAGTTGTCGCTGTTCGCCTGCATCACGTGCAGTCCTTCACTCTACATCGGATCAGTGCGCCGGAAAACTAGTCCCCCAGGTTACGACGGGCCGACATCGCCCGGTCCGACTCACGCTTGTCCTGACGTTCCCGAAGGGTCTGCCGCTTGTCGAATTCTTTCTTGCCCTTGGCTACCGCAATCTCCACCTTCGCGCGTCCGTCCAGGAAGTAGATTCTCAGCGGAATGAGGGTGTAACCACCCTCTTTGGTCTTGTGGCTGATTTTGACGATCTCCTGCTTGTGCAGCAGCAATTTGCGCTTCCGACGCGGAGGATGGTTGGTCCAGGTCCCGGCCGTGTATTCGGGAATGTGCACCGCGTCGAGCCACATCTCGCCACCTTCGATGAAGGCGTAGCCGTCGATCAACGACGCACGTCCGGCGCGCAGCGATTTCACCTCGGTGCCGCTCAGGACCATTCCGGCCTCGTAGGTGTCACCGATGGAATAGTCGTGGCGCGCCTTGCGGTTCGACGCTACAACCTTCTCGCCACGTTCCCTAGGCACAGCACTCTCCAATATCTTGAGTCGCCCGATCATGCACCGGGCAGCCCATCAGTCTAGCGTGCTCGCCAGATCAGTGAATTTAAACCTTGAGGTAACGCGTGATCGCGAAATTGGCAGAGAAGGCCGCCAGCACAGCGCCCACGACTAACAGGATCGGCACCACGACGATCGCGTCATCCATTCCCACGAGCGCGAATCCGGTCAGCCTCGCCCCCAGATAACCCTGCACAAAGAAGTGCACGATTCCCACGATCGCCCCTCCAGCCAGAAGGGATCCGAGGAGGGCCGCGAACACACCCTCCAGAATAAACGGCGTTTGAATGAACCGGTTCGACGCACCCACCAGCCGCATAATGCCGAGTTCACGCCGCCTCGAGAAGGCGGACAGTCGAATCGTCGTGGCGATCAGCAGGGCTGCTGCCACGAGCATGAGCCCGGCGATTCCGATTGCCGTATAGCTGGCCACATTCAGCACCGAAAAGATCTGGTCGAGATACTTGCGCTGGTCAGCGACGTTTTCGACGCCGGAGACACCGGACAGGCTCTCGACGAGTACATCGGACTGAGACGGATCCTTCAGATTCACCCAGAACGTCTGGTTGAGCTGTTCCGGGGTGACGTAATCGGCCACGGGGTTGCCGGCAAACTGGGTCTGGAAGTTTTCGAAGGCCTGTTCGTGGGTTTCGAAGTAGAACTTGTCAACGAACGGCGCCAGAGTGTCCGAGGTGAGCTGGGCCTCCACAGCGGCGATCTGCTCCGCAGTGGCCTCACCGCCGGCGCACGTTTCACCGGACGAGACGTCGGTGCACATGTAGATTCCCACCTGCGCCTTTTCGTACCAGAAATTCTTCATCTGGCCGATCTGCATCTGCATGAGAACGGCGGCGCCCACAAAGGTGAGCGAGATGAATGTGACAAGCACGACGGATACGACCATGGAGCGTTGCGCCGCAGGCCGTGAGCGGCCTCGGAGAGTACGAGTGCAAGTCTCATCGGGTGGGGCCCACGTTCTGCTCGCCGGTTTGGTCTGGGTTTTCGCCGGGAGCACGAAGCCCGAGCTTCTCCGCCAGCGTGAGCTGCTCGGGTGCGTCATGCTGAGTGACGGGCAGCACGGGGCGCGTCATCGTCGGGCCACCATCGGCGACCTCGTCCGGTTCGGGCTCCGCCTGGGGCTCGGGAGGCGCATAGGGCTCGGGCATCCGCGGCATACCGGAATCGGAGACAACGGCGGCTCGCGGAGC
This sequence comes from Cryobacterium sp. MLB-32, assembly GCF_000738085.1. Classification (GTDB taxonomy): domain Bacteria; phylum Actinomycetota; class Actinomycetes; order Actinomycetales; family Microbacteriaceae; genus Cryobacterium. The sequence goes on along the minus strand of NZ_JPRS01000029.1, from coordinate 8,336 downwards.
CGGCACAGTGTCCGCCACCACGGCGACCGGAACGACGGCGACGGGAACGGTCTCCTCCGGCGCGGGCGTGCGGGGCGCGGCGGCGGGTGCCGGGGGAAAGGTGAAGGGCTTGCTGGAATCGGCTTCCGAGACGATCGTCTGCGCGGGCGGGCGGAACGTCGCGGGGCCGGACGAAGACGGCTCCGCCGATACCGCAGCGGCGGGTTGGCCTGATACTCCCTGGCTCACGGGTATCGCTGCCGTGGCGTAGCCGCCCTGACGTTCGTCGCGCACGATCGTTCCGTTAGCGAGTTCGATCACACGGCGCTGCATCTTGTCAACGATCCCGGCCTCGTGCGTGGCCATGATCACCGTGGTGCCGCCGGCGTTGATGCTCGCGAGGAGGGCCATGATCTCGGCGCTGGTGGTCGGGTCGAGGTTTCCCGTCGGCTCGTCGGCCAGAAGGATCTGCGGTTTGTTGACGATGGCGCGCGCGATGGCGACGCGCTGTTGCTCGCCGCCGGAAAGCTCGTGCGGCAGTCGCTGGGCCTTCTCGGCGAGCCCCACCATCTTGAGCGTGTCAGGCACGGCTTCCTGGATGAATCCGCGAGACTTGCCGATCACCTGCAGGCTGAAAGCCACGTTGTCGAACACCGTCTTGTTCGGCAGCAGGCGGAAGTCCTGAAATACCACGCCGAGATTGCGGCGGAAGTAGGGCACCTTACGGTTGGAGATCGACCTCAGGTCATGGCCGAGCACGTGGATGCTGCCGCTCGTGGGCTTTTCTTCCTTCAGCACGAGACGCAGGCAACTCGATTTTCCCGAGCCGGAGGCGCCGACCAAGAACACGAATTCGCCGCGCAGAATCTCGACATCGATGGAGTTCAGTGCCGGTCTGGTTGTACCGGGATACTTCTTGGTGATGTGATCAAATCGAATCATGGCAGTTCGAGCCTAGGCAGGCATCCGGCAATTCGCCACAGCGACATGCCTTAACCCAGCCGATGGGCAGCAGTGGCGGTCCGTTTAGTCCTGAGGAGCCGTCTTGCGCCAGCGGATGCCTGCGGAGATGAAGCCGTCAAGGTCGCCGTCAAAGACGTTGCTGGGATTGTTGACCTCGTAATTGGTGCGAAGGTCCTTCACCATTTGGTAGGGCGCGAGCACGTAGCTGCGCATCTGGTCGCCCCAGCTCGCAGTGATGTTGCCGGCCAGTTCCTTCTTCGTGGCGGCCTCCTTCTCCCGCTCCAGCACGAGCAGACGCGATTGGAGCACGCGCATCGCCGCCGCACGGTTCTGAATCTGGCTCTTCTCGTTCTGACAGCTCACCACCGTGCCGGTGGGAAGGTGTGTGATGCGCACCGCGGAGTCGGTGGTGTTCACCGACTGGCCGCCGGGGCCGCTGGAGCGGAAGACGTCGACGCGGATGTCGTTGTCGGGCACCTCGATGGATTCGGTCTGTTCGATCAACGGCACGACCTCGACGGCGGCGAACGACGTCTGGCGTTTTCCCGCCGAGTTGAACGGGCTCATGCGCACGAGGCGGTGGGTGCCGGCCTCGACGCTGAGCGTGCCAAAGGCGTACTCAGCGTCCACCTCGAAGGTCGCCGACTTGATTCCGGCCTCCTCGGCATAGCTGATGTCGAGGACGCTCGTGCGGTAGTTATGCTGCTCGGCGTACCTCAGATACATACGCAGCAGCATCTCGGCGAAGTCCGCGGCATCCACTCCCCCGGCGCCGGCACGGATCGTGATCACGGCGTTGCGCTCGTCGAATTCTCCGTTGAGCAGCGTCTGCACCTCGAGGGCGCCGAGCAGCTTCTGCAGGCTCGCGAGCTCGGTCGCCGCCTCATCGGCCGATTCCTGATCGCCTTCGCCGTCGTTGGCCATGCCGACGAGCACCTCGAGGTCGTCGAGGCGAGATTCAATGCTTTCGATCTTGGCGAGCTCGGACTGGCGATGGCTGAGGGCGCTCGTCACCTTCTGGGCGTGCTCCGTGTCGTCCCACAGGTCGGGCATGCCGGCCTCACCATTGAGGTCTTCAATGTCCGATTTCAGGCGATCGATGTCGATCACCGACCGAATGTCACCAAACGTGGCCCGCAACGCGGCGATCTGCTCCGAATAATCCAAGTCAATCATGTCGGTGTCCAGCCTACCCGGCCCGGTTGGTGTAATCGGAGGTGCGCGCCAGGCGTAGCATCGAAATTCATGACTGAGTCCGCGCCACCCTTCAGCCTGCGGTCCGTCGCCCTCGCAGCGTTCCTGCCCACGCTGCTCTTTTCCATCGGTGAGGGCGCCATCATTCCCCTCATTCCGCTGGTCGCCAACGACCTTGGAGCAACCCTGGCCATAGCCGGATTCATCTCGGCCATGATCATGCTCGGCGAGCTGGTTGGCGATATTCCGAGCGGGTTCATCGTTTCCCGTATCGGCGAGCGCAATTCCATGTTGTGGGCCTCCCTGCTCACCATCATCGCCGTGCTCCTCTGCGTGGCCGCGCCCAACCCGCTCGTGCTGGGCGTGGGCATCTTCATCGTGGGAATTGCGACCGCCGTTTTCGCCCTCGCGCGGCATGCCTTCATGGCCAGCTATGTACCGCTCGTGTATCGGGCCCGTGCCCTTTCGACGCTCGGCGGTGTTTTTCGTGCCGGCTGGTTCATCGGCCCCATTCTCTCTGCCGGGTTGATCTTTGTCACGGGCAGCACGCAGTCGGCCTTCTGGCTCTTTATCGCGTGCTGCCTCGCAGCGGCCACCATTCTGCTGGTGCTGCCGGACCCGTCGGGCATGTTCAGCACCCGCGCGTCGCGCAGAGCGCCGCACCCGGATAGCACGAGCCCCGACGATGCCCCGAACGCCCAGCGAGCCCCGGGCATTTTCGCCACCATCCGCGCCAACCGGGAGGTGCTCGTGAGGTTGGGCACGGGGGCGGCACTGGTCGGAGCCCTGCGGGCCAGTCGAACGGTGATGCTGCCGCTGTGGGCCGTGAGCATTGGTATCAGCGCACCTCACACGGCGCTGATCATCGGCATTGCCGGCGGGGTCGACTTCGCCCTGTTCTACGTGAGCGGCCAGATCATGGACCGCTTCGGCCGGATGTGGAGCGCAATCCCGTCCATGATCGGCCTCGGCGTCGGACACCTCGTGCTTGCCCTCACTCACGACCTGCCCACCAACGTCGAATGGTTCATCGGCATCGCCATGTTCCTCTCGCTGGCCAACGGCATCGGCAGCGGGCTCCTGATGACTCTGGGCGCCGATCTCGCGCCCCGCAGGCATCCGGCCGCCTTCCTCGGCGCCTGGCGATTCACAGCGGATGCCGGCAGCGCTGCGGCGCCGCTGGCCGTGGCCGGCGTGACCGGACTGGTCTCCCTCTCCCTCGCCAGCGGGATTATGGGCGTGGTCGGGCTGGTAGGGGCCATACTGCTGTATCGGTACATTCCGCGGTACGCACCGTTCCGACCCCGCTAGGTTCGTTCCACCCCTGATAGGCGCCACACATGCTCACGATCCACACCGAACGGCTGCTTCTTCGTCCTTTCGTCGGCGATGACGCCGATTTTGTCTTTGACGTGTACTCGCGTTGGGAGGTGCAGCGCTACATCGGCGCCGTTCCCCGAGTGATGGCATCCCTGTCGGAGGCCTTCGACCACATCCGCGCCTGGCACGACCTCGACGACGGTGTGCACGGCGTCTGGGCGGTCACGGAAGCGGACAGTGGAAAGCTCCTCGGTAGCATCCTGCTCAAATTCATCCCCGCGTCCGGCAGCGACCTCACCGTGTGTCCGTCGGGCGACACGGAGATCGGCTGGCACTTCCACCCCGACGCCTGGGGTAAAGGATGCGCGAGCGAAGCCGCATCCGCCGTTCTGAAACATGCCTACTCGCAGGACCTCGGGCGAGTCGTGGCGGTGACCAACCCACTCAACCTCGCCTCGCAGCGCGTCTGCGAACGCATCGGCATGACGCACGAAGGCGTCACGGAGGACTATTACAACGCTCGATGTGAACTCTTCGTCGGAACGGCGGCCTAGCGATACCGGCAGGTTGACCCGCCACCGGGAATGTTCCGCGTTCGCCACCGGTTGTGCAGATCATGCCCCTCATCGGAGAATACGAAGCCAGCACTGCCCAGTGGGTACGTGACCAGGTCGATCTGTACGAAGGCTCCGGCGGAACCGAGGGCACCACACTGCGTGGCCTGCCCGTGATCGTGCTGACCACCCTCGGCGTCAAGTCAGGCAAGCTGCGCAAAGCACCGCTCATGCGTGTCGAGCACGAGGGCCGCTACGCGGCCGTCGCGTCGCTCGGCGGCAGCCCGAAAAACCCGGGCTGGTACGCCAACGTGGTGGCGCATCCGCTCGTGGAACTGCAGGACGGCACCCAGCGCTGGGATATGGTCGCACGCGAAGTCACCGGAGACGAAAAGGCCGTGTGGTGGGAGCGTTCCGTGGCAGCGTTCCCCGACTACGCCGAGTACCAGACCAAGACCGATCGCGTCATCCCACTCTTCGTGCTCGAACCCGTTCCGGCCGCCTAGGCGTGGCGAGGCCACGCACCCGCGGTCCGGCCATCGACCCGCTCCGACTCGATGACCTCAGCGACAACGATGGTTCTGCCGTGCGCAGCGGCGACAGCCTGGAGGCCCAACGCTTCAGCGGATGCGACCTGAGCGGCCGCGATTTCACGGGGGCGACCTTCACGGAATGTGAGTTCACGGCGGTCACGTTCACGGAGACGAAACTGCGCGGGGTCACGTTCTCGGAGTGCCTCGCGACCGATCTGCATGCGCCCGTGTTCAGCGCGCCACGCTCGACCTGGCGCGACGTGCGCGTGGACCACGCCCGACTGGGTTCGGTGGAGGCCTATGACGCCCAGCTACGCGGCGTGCACATCGACGGATCCAAGCTTGACTTTGTGAACCTGCGCAATGCGACGCTCACGGACGTGCTGATTTCGAACTGCATCATTGATGAACTCGACCTCGGCAGCGCCACGGTTCAGCGTCTGGAGCTGCAGAATTGCCGCATCGGAACGCTCGACGTGGGCGGCGCGAGGCTCAAGGACGTTGATGTTCGCACGAGTGATTTTTCCGCCATCCATGGGCTGGAGGGCCTGCGCGGCGCGACGATCGACGACGCCCAGCTCGCCCTCCTGGCACCACTGCTCGCGGCCCACCTGGGCATCATCATCGAGTAGTCATGGAGCCGAGCGTCACGGAATCGCGGTGGCAGTCAGCTCGAGATCGGAACGGGGACGGTCGCGCTGCGTGGCGATGGCTGCGCCCGCGGCCACGCAGACGACGACAATGGCGATCTGCTGCTGCAGCGTGAATGTCTCACCGAGCACGAGCGCGCCGAATGCGGCCGCGATGACCGGCCCGAAGCTCGTGATGATCGAGTAAAGGCGCGGCGTGATGCGACGAAGAATATACGTGTCAACCGTGTACGGGAAGGCGGAGGACAGCACTCCGATCAGGGCGAGTAACGCGATGATGCCCCAGTTGAGTTGTGCGAAATCGACGGTGAAGAGGGCAAGCGGTACGACCAGCACGAGGCTCATGAGACTGGCGATGGTGATGCCCTCGAGCCCGGGGAATTCCGCGGCCACACGTCGGGTCAGCAGGATATACGCGGCCCAGGCTGCCGCGGCGGTGAGGGCGAGCGCGATGCCCAACGCGCTCAGGGTGCCGTCGGACCAGGTGAGTAGAAACACGCCGCCGGCTGCCGCGCTGGCGCACACGAAGTCGAGGGGGCGGCGGGATGTCGCGAGGGCCAGTCCGAAGGGCCCCAGAAATTCGATCGTGGCGGCGATCCCGAGGCCGAGCAACCCCACGGCCACATAGAACGTGACATTCATAATTGCCAACACGACGCCGAGGAGGAGGGCGGGCCAGACTCGGTTCCAGCTCAGCGTCGACAGTTTCGGTCGGTAGAACGGCAGAATGACACAGACCATGACGATCTGGCGCGCGGCGACCACGACCGGCGATCCGACGACCGGTATCAGCAGGCCGGCCAGGCTCGAGCCGAAGTTGATACTGACCTCGGTGGCCAGCTGCGCTCCCGCGCCGTTCAATCGATCCCGCTTGACGCTCACAAAATTCCCCTCGGCACCAGAGTGGTGCGATACCGAGAGTATCGGCTGCAGCATCCGTCACCTGACGGACTGCGGCGAAACGGTGGATCAGTCCGGCAGCGGGATGAAGTGGTACTCGCTCGTGAGGTGTTCCCTCTTGCAGATTCCGCAGTAGAGCACTCCGGAAGTGCGCATGGCGATCACGCGCGACGAGCACTGGATCACCTTGGGGCCGCAGCACGGCGAGATCACCATAAAGCCGCCGGGTTCGTTGGGGTTGTGCCCGCTCAAACCGCGCTCGTGGTGTACCCCTTCACAGGGAAAATTATTGTCGAAGTCGAGCAGCTCGACGATTTCAACGTCAAGTACCGCATCAAGTAGCGCATTCATGGTGGAGACGGTCCATCCGAGCAGGAGGTGGCAGCCGCACAATGAACGCATCACCCGGCGGCGACCGCACCGGCTGAACGACGAAAAATCCGTCGGTACCGCCAACCGGGGTCCGGGGCTGGACAAAAACTGAACCACCCGGCCGAATAATAAAAGCCACCTACAGAGTAAGCGGCTTTCGATGACGGCTACGTGTTCTGTGAATGATACACCCCGAAGCTTAAAACTGTTACCACAAAACCGAGCGCGCCACGGCGGTCACGTTCACCGGTAAGCCGGCGGGGATAACGAGGGTCAGAACCGGCGGTCGCCACCAGGCGCTGAGTGTCACCCTGGCGCTGTGACCGTCGGAGGAGGACGCCTCGATCACGGTCAACTCCTCGAAATCCTCATGGGGCAGGGCCAGATACTCGGTCACGGCTGCCTCCACCTCGGACTGTCGAAGCATTCCCTCCGTGCCGGTTGCCCCCGGCGCTGCCGTGCCGAATTCGAAGGCCTCAGACCCGGCGAGCGCCGCGCCATCCGCCAGGGTGAACAGTCGCTTGCGTTCCAGATACAGGGACGTCGCCGCGACCACCACAAGGATCAGCACCAGGGACAGAAAGCCGAAGAAGATCGTCAGCAGCAGGGTGGATCCCTCATCGTCGGCAGCACCGTGAAACGCTCGTCTGCCCGCGCCTGCCGCGGTCACTGGGTAGCCCAGAATCTCGACACAACCTGCGTGGCCGTGGCTTGCACGGGCACGCTCGCCGCGCCGCGCACGGACAGCACGTCGGGTACCAACGGGAGGGCCACGCTGATCCGCACGGTCACGGTGACGGCGCTGTGTCTGGTGAGACAGCCGGTCGTGGCGGCCGTGCAGTGAATGTCGACCTGTGCCGCCCCGGCCTCCAACCCGTAGTCGGCGAGGGCAAACTGCACAGCACGCTCGGCCCGCGTCTGGGCCGTGGCCTCGTCGGGCGCCTGAACGTACACCCGCGCGGCCTGCCGAGCGGCGCCCTCCACGGCGAGCGAACCGCCCTGGAGCGCCGACATCGCCACGACGAGGTACACGAGCGGGACCAACAGGATAAGGCCCGCCGTGATGAACTCGAGCGAAGCCGAGCCGCTTTCCCCGGCGTAACCGTGCAGGTGAGGACGCCGGGACTCAGCCCAGCGTTTCGCGTGCCGCATGGCCTTCCACCTCCAGCCCTCGAGCGACCCCAAAGAGGCCCAGCAGCGGGAGCGGCGTCACGACGCGAACCTGAACGCTGGGGAATCCCCCCTGCACGGCGTAGCGTGCGGTCACATCGTGGGCGTATGCGGGCCCGACAGCCGTCGTGATCAGATCACGCGTACGTTCGGCACCCTGCGCCAATCCGCTGTCCGCGAGCGACGCGAAACGCGCGCCCTCAGCGGCCGCGTCCAGCACGGTGTTGCGCACGTGCAGAGCCAGCGCCAGTTGCAAGACCGCCAACGTCAGCACGGTGAGCAGCGAGACGACCATCACGAACTCTGCCACAGCCGACCCACACTCGCCGGAGGCCGGGCCCGCAGAGGGGCCAGATGACAGGCGCAAGCGAAGCAGTGAGCCGGTGCGGAGCATCCGTTTCATGGTCACGAGGACAGGAGGCGCTGCTCTAGATTCCGCTGACCCGGGCGATGGCCTGCTGAAAGACTCCGCTGAGCGCCGGGCCGGCCAGGCCCCAGATAATGATGACCAAACCGGCCGTCATGAGGGTGATGAGAACCCAGCCGGTTACGTTGCAGTGTTGGTTGTGCCTCACTTTGCACTTGAGTAACAACCCGAGACTGAAAATAGTGCACTATTGTACATGCCTCACGTGGACGACTGCACCCCGTCGTTCGCGGGAAGGATCTTCGCGGCTGGTGTCAGCCCTGATGCAAGAATG
>NZ_JPRS01000028.1 GCF_000738085.1 Cryobacterium sp. MLB-32 | reverse complement strand
CGCTGGGCCTCTTCAGGTCTGGCGCTTTTTGCTTGCCCTTTTTCGCTTGCCCTTTTCGTCGTCAACTAGGCTTGTTGCATGGCGAATATTCACCTCACCCTGATCGGCAAGCCCGGTTGTCACCTCTGCGACGATGCGCGCGACCTCGTTGCGACCGTCGTGCAGAAGGTCATCGACGAGCGTCCGAGCCCCGACATCACGGTCGAGGAGCGATCCATCCTCGACGACGCCGAACTGCATGCCCTGTACGTGGAGGACATCCCTGTCCTGCTCATCAACGGCAAGGTGCACAACTATTGGCGCATCGACCCGTTGCGTCTCCGTACGGCCCTCCTGGAGGTCTCATGACCATTCGCCACATTGTTTTCTGGAAGCTCAGCGCGGTCACGCCCCGCAAGAAGGCCGACGATGCCGCTGGCGTCGTGTCCCGCCTGGAGGCGCTCGTGGGCGTCGTTCCCGAGATCCGTGCGCTGACCGTGGGCCCCGACGTCGCCGGAGACGAAAACTGGGACATGGCTTTGATCGTCGATGTCGACGATCTCGACGCCCTCGCGCGTTACCAGGCGCATCCGGATCACAAGGCGGCTGGCGCCTTCATCCGCACCGTCGTCACCGACCGTCTCGCCGTCGACCTCCAGGTCTAAGCGTTCCCTCAACAAAAAAAGCGGGCTGTGCGTCAGACGACGAACAGCCCGCTTTCGAGTGTGGCGGGTCTACGGCTCCAGGCGGGTCGGGCCGCGGAACAGGTAGGTGACCTCGCGAATGCTCGCCTGGTGCAGCATGAGCATCAGCACGCGGGCAAGGCCCATGCCGAATCCGCCGTGCGACGGAACTCCGTAACGGAAGAAGTCGAGGTAGCCCTCGATCTCCTTCGGGTCGAGGCCCTTTTCGATCGCCTGCGCCTCGAGCACCTCGATGCGGTGCTCGCGCTGGGCTCCCGTGGAGATCTCCGTGCCGTTGAAGATGAGGTCATAGCTCTTCGTGACGCTCGCGTCACCCTCGTGGCGCATGTGGTAAAACGGGCGGATGCTCGAGGCATAGTCGGTGAGGAACACGAACTCGTGCCCGAACTTCTCGGCCACGTACGCGGCGATCTGGCGTTCACCCTCCGGGTCCATATCGTCGTCATCGCGGGGAACCTCGTAGCCGCGGCTCTTCACGATTTCCTTCGCCTCGGCGAGGGGGATGCGCGGGAACGGCTGGCTGGGAACGGTCACCTCCACGTCGAAGAGGGCCTTGACCTCGTCTCCGTGCTTCGCCTTGACGGCGGTGAAGCCGGCCACCATGAGGTCTTCGTGCAGCTGCATCACGTCGTCGTGGCTGTCGATCCAGCTGATCTCCGAGTCGATGCTCGTGAACTCGGTGGAGTGGCGGCTCGTGAACGAGGGGTCCGCGCGGAACGCCGGGCCCACCTCGAAGATCTTTCCAAAGCCGGCGGACTGCGCCATCTGCTTGAAGAACTGCGGGCTCTGCGCCAGGTAGGCCTTCGTGTCGAAGTAGCCCACCTCGAACAGCTCGGCGCGGGACTCGCTCGCACTCGCCATCAGCTTGGGCGTGTGCAGCTCGATGAAGTCGTGCTCGATCCAGTACGTGCGCAGGGCATGCTCGAACGTGGTCTGAATGCGGAAGATGAGGTTCTGCTTCGGGTTGCGCAGGTCGAGGAAACGCCAGTCCATGCGCTTGTCGAGGCTCGAGTCGGCCGCGATCGGCGTCTCGGGGATGGCAGCGGACACCACGGTGAGGGTGGAGAGCTTGATTTCGATGCCGCCGAGCTTCACCCGCTCGTCGTGCTTGAGCTGACCGGTCACGGTCACGAAGGTGCCCTGGGCCAGTCCCGAGATGCTCGTGGCCGGCTCGTCGGCAACGACGACGCCATCGGCATCCGTCGTGCGGGGATTGACGAGCTGAACGGCGCCGGATTCGTCTCGAAGAACGACGAATTGCACCTTTTTCTGGTCTCGTACGGTATCGACCCAGCCGGACACCGATACGGGGCCGTCGTCGAGAGCGGACAGGTTCTTGATCACTACGCGCGAAGTCACAGACTCGAGTTTAGCCGCCCGCCTCACGGCAAATTCGCGGGTGCCCTGTCCTTAGACTAGGGAGGTGGTAGCCAGTCAAGTTCATCTCGTGCGTCATGGTGAGGTTTTTAACCCCCAGGGCGTGCTCTACGGCAGGCTGCCGAACTATCGACTTTCCGAGTTGGGGGCGCAGATGGCCGAGTCCGCTGCTGCCGAACTCCTCACCCGTGGTCGCCCCGTCGTGCGCGTGATCGCGTCGCCGCTGCAGCGCGCGCAGGAGTCCGCCGCGCCGATCGCGCGGGCTTTCTCGCTGGCGCTCGACACCGATGAGCGCATCATCGAACCCACGAACCACTTCGAGGGCAAGCGGATGCGCGGCCAGGGCGGCGCCCTGCGCGACGTGCGCAACTGGCCTTTTCTCGTGAACCCGCTGCGTCCGAGCTGGGGCGAGCCCTTCCGCTTGGTCGCCGATCGTATGCTGGCGGCCATCGACGACGCGTGGAACTCCGTCGATGACGGCGACGTCGTGTTGGTCAGTCACCAACTCCCCATCTGGATGGTGCACCGGGCACTTGCCCACGAGCGCCTCGCGCACGATCCGCGCACGCGGCGGTGTGCTCTCTCGAGCATCACGACGGTGTCGTGGCGTGGCGACCGCTTCGAAGAGACCGCCTACTCGAGCCCGGCCGCCCACCTGCAGGGTTCGGCAACGGATGTCGGTGCCATCTGATGCGCCCCCCTCGTCTGGCCGTCGCGGGCGGCCTCCTCGCCCTCGCCCTCGTGCTCGCCGGTTGTTCCTCTGACCCCCTCGCCGATCAGTACCGCGAGGGCAGCAGCAAGGGTTTCATCGCGGGAGACGGCAGCGTCACCGAGATTGCGGCATCCGCTCGGGGTGACGTCATCGACTTCGCCGGCGTCGACGAAAACGGCGACCCACGGGCGAGCGCCGACTACACCGGTGAGGTGCTCGTCGTAAACTTCTGGTACGCCAGCTGTGCGCCCTGCCGGGCGGAGGCGGCCGACCTGCAGAAGATCAACGCTCAGTTCGAAGGCAAAGGTGCTTCCTTCATCGGTGTGAACGTGCGTGACCAAGCCGCCAATGCGATCGCGTTCAACGACACCTACGGCATCACGTATCCCTCAGTGCTCGACGTCAATAATGGGGCCATGCAGCTCGCCTTCAGCGGCAGCATCCCGCCGAATGCGGTGCCGACCACGCTCGTGCTCGACAAGCAGGGGCGGGTGGCCGCGCGCATCCTGGGCCAGGTTACATCGCCGTCCATCCTGGAAACCCTGGTTCGAGACACCATCGCCGAGGGCTCTTAGGCGTGGGCAATCCCTTCGGTGAGATCGTCTTCAGCGGTCCGTTGCTCTTCGCGATTCCGATCGCCATCCTGGCCGGACTCGTGTCATTTGCTTCGCCGTGCATCCTGCCCCTCGTGCCGGGATACCTCGCCTATATCGGCGGTTTCGCCGATGGAAGCACGAGCGCGGCCAAGGGTGACCGCCGTGGGCGTCGCCGACTGCTCACCGGGGTGGCGTTGTTCATCCTCGGGTTCACGCTCGTTTTTGTGCTCACGGGTGTGGTGTTCGGCGCGGCCGGTTTCTGGCTCAACCAATACCGCGATCTGGTCGGCCGCATCGCCGGCGTCGTCGTCATCTTGCTCGGCCTCGTGTTCGTGGGACAGTTCGGCGTGATGCAGCGCACCCTCAAGACGCAGTGGCGGCCCAAGATGGGCCTGGCTGGCGCCCCCTTGCTCGGCGCCGTGTTTGCCGTCGGCTGGACCCCGTGCACCGGTCCCACGCTCACGGCCATCAACTCGCTCAGCCTCACCACGGGGTCACCGTGGCAGGGTGGACTCCTCGCCCTCTTCTACGCGCTCGGGCTGGGCATCCCTTTTCTTTTGATCGCGCTCGGCCTCAACTGGGCAACCGGAAGCGTCGCTTTTTTGAAGCGGCACATCCGGGCGATCAATCTGTTCGGTGGGGTCTTCCTCATTGTCATCGGCGTGCTCATGGTGAGCGGCATCTGGGGCGCCTGGCTCCTCGACCTTCAAGGGGTGATTGGCAACTTTGTCCCGGCCATCTGACCATTTTGATTCCACGCCGGCCCCCGGGGCCGACGCCCAGATCGTGCAACCCAAGCTCGGCCTGATGGGCTGGCTGCGCTGGTTCTGGCGCCAGCTCACGAGCATGCGCACCGCACTGTTCCTGCTGCTGATGCTCGCCATCGCCGCGATTCCGGGTTCACTCGTGCCGCAGCGCAGCTCCGACCCCAACGGCGTGACGCAGTATTTCACCGACAACCCCGACCTTGCGCCGGTGCTGGACAAATTCCAGGCCTTCGACGTGTACTCCTCGGCGTGGTTCTCGGCGATCTACATTTTGCTGTTCATTTCCCTCATCGGCTGCGTTATTCCGCGCACCAAGCACCACTTCCTCGCCCTGCGGGCGAAGCCGCCGGCAACGCCGGCCCGCCTTGCTCGGCTGGCGGGGTTCACGGTGCGCACGGCCCCGGCCGGAACGGATGCCGCGGCGACGATCACCTCGGCGCGCGCGCTCCTGAAATCCAGCGGCTACCGCACCGCACTGTTCGATGACACGAGAGCGGGCAAGACGTTCTCCGTTTCGGCCGAGCGCGGCTACGTTCGGGAGACCGGTAATCTCGTGTTCCACTTTGCTCTCGTGGGCATTCTCATCACCGTGGGATTCGGTGGCGGCTACGGGTTCAGCGGCCAGCGCGTTCTCGTGGAAGGGCAGACATTCGTCAACACGCTGCTCGCCTACGACTCGTTCAACCCGGGCCGGTTCTTCAACAGTGACTCCCTCGACCCGTACAAGCTCACCCTCGACGATTTCTCGGTGAAGTACGAGGAGATGAACCTCAAGGCCTACGGCCAGCCCATTGACTTCACGGCGAGCGTCACCGTCACCGACAAGGATGCCAAGGCGACCCCGGGTGAGGTGAAGGTCAACGGCCCGCTGCGCACCGGCGGCACGGATATCTTCCTGCTCGGCAACGGCTATGCGCCCACGATCACGGTGAAGGATCCGAGCGGCAAGGCGGTCTTCACCGACTCGGTTCCGTTTCTTCCTCAGGACGCCAACCTCACGTCGCTGGGCGTCGTGAAGGTGCCCGACGGGCTGGCCGAGCAGGTCGGTATGATCGGGTTCTTCTACCCGACGCAGGCCGAGTCCCAGTCCGGCACATACTTCTCCACCTTCCCCGACCTGGAATACCCGATGCTCACGCTGCGCATCTTCGAGGGTGACCTGGGCCTGGACGCCGGCGTGCCCACATCCGTCTACGCCCTCGACACTGACAAGATGACCTCGCTCACCGGAGGCACCACGGGCGTGAAATCGCTCGAAATGATGCCCGGCCAAACTGTGGATCTGCCTAACGGCCTCGGCACGGTGACCTTCGACAGCGCCAGTCCGAACGCCGCCGCGAACGATTTCTCGACCTCGGTTCCGCGCTTCGCCTCGTTCGACGTTCACCGCGACCCGACCCAGGGCTGGGTGCTGCTCTTCGCGATTTCCGCCTTGTTCGGCCTGTTGACCGGGCTTTTCGTTCCTCGCCGTCGCGTGTGGGTCAAGGCCCTCGAACAGCCCGATGGCACGGTGCGCCTCGAATACGCCGGCCTCGCGCGTGGCGACGACCCGGCCCTCGAGGCCGCCGTGGCAGCCCTGGCCGACAAACATTCCGCCCCGTTCAACTCCATTCAGGTCGTCGACCCGACGCCCAAACCGACTTAGGCTTACACCGTGAATCTCAACGAGCTTTCCATCATCAGCCTGTACTCGGCGATGGCCATATACGCGGTGGCCTTCATCGCGTTCGCGATCGACCTCGCCAAACGCAGCGCGTCGGTTGACGCGCACACGAGCAGCCTTGCCGCGGGTGCCTCGGGCGGTTCGTCGTCAGCGACTGTCGGCGGAGGGACGACCACCCTCACCCGACTGAGCGCTCGCATGGACAACGATGCCACGAGCCCCTATGGGCGCTCCGCGAGCCTGCGGATCGGCGTCTCGCTCACAGTTCTTGCGTGGGCGCTGCACCTCGCGGCCACGATCATGCGGGGCATCGCCGCAGATCGGGTGCCGTGGGCCAACATGTACGAGTTCGCCATGACCGGCACCGTGCTCATCGTGACCGTGTTCCTCATTGTGCTGACCCGGATCGACCTGCGCTTTCTTGGCACCTTTGTCACCGGCCTCGTGCTCGTGCTCCTGGGCGTCGCCGTGCTCAGGTTCTACGTGGAGGTCGCTCCGTTGCCGCCGGCGCTTCAGTCGGCGTGGCTCGTCATCCACGTGTTCGTGGCTTCGCTGGCCACCGGATTCTTCGCGATCGGGTTTGCGCTCTCCATCGTGCAGCTGTTTCAGTTCCAGCGCGAGAGCCTCGTGGCCGACGCGAAGAGTGTGCGGCTGCGCTTCCTCGCCACGCTGCCCTCATCGTTCACGCTCGAGAACCTTGCGTACCGGGTGAGCATCATCGGCTTCATTCTGTGGAGCTTCACCCTGATGGCCGGATCGATCTGGGCAGAGAAGGCCTGGGGTCGCTACTGGGGCTGGGACACCAAGGAAGTGTGGACCTTCATCATCTGGGTGATCTACGCCGGATACATCCACGCCCGTGCGACGCGCGGCTGGCGCGGATCACGCTCGGCGTGGCTGTCGATCATCGGCTTCTCCGCCGTGATGTTCAACTTCGGCATCGTGAACGTGTTCTTCAAGGGCCTGCACTCCTACTCCGGCCTCTAACCCTCTAAGGCTCTCCTGGGAGCCGGCCTGAGGGTCGGCGTGTGGGGTTTCGATCGCTCCTTCGTCGCGCTTCGACCAGCGGAGGGGCCGTCGGTCGAGGCGCGAGGTACGAGCGATCGAGACCAGGTGAGGTGCTTCTGGGAGCCGGTCTGAGGGTCGGCGTGCGGGGTCTCGATGGCTCCTTCGTCGCGCCTCGACCAGCGGGCGTGGAGGAGGTCAGTCCTCGAGCAGGGCGTACGTGCGCTCGAGGCGGGCGATCCACCAGTCACGACGCTCGGGCGTGGCCGCATATGTGTCGAGCAGCGCCGGGTCGGGGGTGATGCGGCGCACGGCGATCTCGCCGTCGACAGGCAGCAGCGGGTCGCTCGTGACATCGCCGAGCAGCAGCGACGCGGTCGCGAGGCCGCAATCGAAGTAGAGGCCCGGAACGGCCGCGGCGAGGTGTGCGCCCATGGAAATGCCGATCGACGTGTCCAGGGCGCTCGAGACCACGACCGGCAGGCCCGTCTGGCCGATGATCGACAGGGCCGCACGGATGCCACCGAGCGGCTGGGCCTTGATCACCAGAATGTCCGCGGCACCGGCGCGCGCCACGGCGAGCGGATCCCCGGTCTTGCGCACGCTTTCGTCGGCCGCGATCGGCACCCCGAGGTAGGCGGTACGTTCGCGGATATCGGCGAGTTCCGCCACGGTGGCGCACGGCTGCTCCACGTACTCGAGGTCGAAGACGTTCAGGGCGTGGATGGCCTTCTCCGCCTCGTCAACGGTCCACAGCCCGTTGGCATCGATGCGGATGCGGCCCTCAGAACCGAGCAGCTCCCGCACCTTGCCCACCCGGGCGATGTCGTCGGCCAGTGTCTGGTCGGGGCTGGCCACCTTCACCTTGGCGGTGCGGCAGCCGGGGAACCGGGCAAGAACGGCCGCAACGTCGTCGGGACCGACGGCCGGGATCGTGGCGTTCACGGGAATGCTCGTGCGCAGCGGGTGCGGCGCCTCATTCCAGCCGAAGTCGATGGTCGCCCGCAACCAGTCGACGGACTCGGCGTCGTCGTACTCCACGAAAGGGGAGAACTCCGTCCAGCCCTGCGGCCCCTCAACCAGAAGCGCTTCCCGGCTGTCGATGCCTCGGAAACGGGCGACGACCGGCAAAGCGACGACGCGGGCGGTATCGAGCAACTCGTGCAGTGAGGGCTTCATACTTCCAGTGTGTCAGTCCGCCGCTGGGAAACTGTTACAAGCCGTCGGGAACGAAGGATTCCGTGCTGTCGTTCTCGTGACCAAAGCCGTTGACCTGCGCATGCACGAGGGCGATCGGGATACCGGGAGCGATGAGCAAATACGCATCCTCGTAGCGGCCCTCGCCGGCGTTGACCGGGAGCCAGTAGGAGACGCCCGCTGCAATGGCCGCGTCGATCTCCACCTGAACCGATTCCACGTCGCGACCGCCAAGCGAGTAAGGCCTTCCGTCGTAGACGATGTCAATCCGGCTCATGATTACTCCTTGCTTGAAGCGGGGTGGTGGGCGACAAGATCGGTCTCGATCGGGGGCACGATTGCGGGCGAATGGGGCTCGGGAACGATCTGCAGCCCACCCGAGGAATTGGCGGTTGCCATCAGCGCCTCAATCCACTCGCGGTTCAGGCTCGGGGAACGGCTGCCGAAGTACTTGTACGCCACGGGGATGCTCGGGTGCATCCAGATCGTGCTGCGCCCGTCCCCCGATTTCGGGTCGTCCCGCCAGCTGAAGTAGAAGGATTCTCCGCGGCGTAATTTGGCTCCCACGACAACTTGAATGTGGGCCAGCACCCGGTCATCGAAGTCTGCAGTGAGGGTCGAGTCGTAGGTCAGCTTTCCCATTTCACCATTCCAATGAATCAGTTGCTGCGACCCTACGCCGAAACGGTGGCCTAGTCCTTCAAATAATGCTCCAAACGTGGCACGTGTAAGAGGGCCAAAGCACGCTTCTCGATTTGTCGAACGCGCTCTCGCGTGACCCCCTCGATCTGGGCGATCTGGTCGAGCGTGCGCGGTTCATCCCCATCGAGGCCGAAGCGGGCCCGCAGGATGGACTGTTCCCGAGTGGGCAGCGTTTCGAGGAAAAAGCGGATGTCCGCGGCGCGCAGCGCGAGCGTGGCGTACTCGTCGGGCTGGGGCAGATCATCGTCGATGATGAGTTCCGCCATATCGCCGGCGCCGTCACCGACCGGGGTATGCAGCGAGATGGGCTCGTTGTCGTACTGCAGGAGGCGCAGCACGTCGCGCACGGGGATCTGCGCGACATCGCCGATTTCGCGCGGCGTTGGGTCGCGGTCGAGGGTACTGGTGAGGTCGCGCCGAATGCGCTTGATCTTGTTGAGCTTCTCCGCTGTGTGCACGGGAATGCGGATCATGCGCGACTTGTCCGCCATTCCGCGGTGGATGGCCTGCCGAATCCACCAGGTGGCATAGGTGGAGAACTTGTAGCCCGTCATGAAGTCATACTTCTCGACCGCTCGTACGAGGCCCATATTGCCGTCCTGCACGAGGTCCATGATGGGGACTCCGCGGCCGGAGTAGTGCTTGGCGATGCTCACGACGAGGCGCAGGTTCGCCTCGATGAACTGGTTCTTGGCGCGACGGCCGTCGTGCACGAGCCAGGTGAGCTCCCGACGCTCCACCGGCTGCTCTACCGATAGCTCCTCGCCTGCCAACTCGGCTGCCTCCGCCGCGATGGCCTGCTGCACCAGCCGCGCGCCGGCAAAAAGGCCCACCTCGATGCGGCGAGCGAGGTCGACTTCTTCCTCGGCGGTGAGGAGTCGGCCCTTGCCGATGCGGCGGAGGTAATCGCCGAAGGCATCCGTCGATGCTCCGCTGTATTGGGCGGTGCGGGCGGCGGCTGCGGCACGGCTCGCGGCAGCGGTCAGGCGTGGTTCGGCGGGGAACGCATCGCCCAATGGCGCGGCCACGGGAGTGGCAGCGCGCGATCGGGCGTTCAACGTGCGGGTTTCGTCGACTGTGACGGTCATTTCAGCACCTTTCGGTTGGCGAGAGAACTCGTCGAACGGGAACTGGGCGCCAGGCTCGCAGCGGCCCGGTCGAATGATGAAAAGTACCTGCGCTCACGCAGCACTCCAAGGTTTGTCACTTCGTAGGCGGTCCGGACCCGCTGGATGAAGCCCAGCAGCCCTGCTGGGTCGTTCTCCTCGAGCGCGGCATCCCTCACGCGCCACTCTGTCGGCGAGAGCGGTGTCACCGAAATGTTGTGGGCGGCGTAAAAATCGGACGTGATGTCGGATGTAACTCCGGCGGTTGGACTGGCGCTTGCATTATCGCCCTTGTGGGCCATCACTGCCTCCCGGTCGTTTCCAGAACATAATTACACCCGCGAAAAAGAAGCGCTTCAAGGGGTTGACTTGACTCTTT
>NZ_JPRS01000027.1 GCF_000738085.1 Cryobacterium sp. MLB-32 | reverse complement strand
CGGCGCGGTCTGTGCTGCCCTCGGCGCGGCAGCAGGCGGGCCAGGGGCGGGTCGTTCGGCTGCCGGCTGACGAAGGGACAGGTCGTACGAGCTGCGCCGACTCGGGTCGGAGAGCACCGACCACGCTGCGTTGATGCGCTTTGTCATCGCTTCACCGCGCGGGCCGGCGATGTCGGGGTGATGAAGCCTGATCAGGCGCCGATACGCCACCTTGAGTTCCGCTGGGCTGGCGTGGGGAGCGAGAGAAAACAACTCGTAATAGTTTTCGGACCGAGCACTCATCGGCTGGAATCCACTGCGCCGGGAGGATGCTGTTTGTGCACGCGTCATCCTCTGATCGAGCGGTCGGGCGGGGCGTCGAGCCGCCCCAGTTTATCGACGCAGAGGCCAAAATAAGAGCCTGCGGACCGGAAATATGCATAGGCTCGATCACGACAGAGGAGGACCCATGCCGGTCATGAACGGCGACACCACCGACAACGGCGAGCGCTTCGAGCGGTACGCGGACGGCGCGATCAAGGCGCACGGACACCGTGTCGACGGCGAGCTCACCGGCTATTGGGAATGGTTTCGCCAGGACGGCTCGAAGATGCGCTCCGGCCACTTCGCGCGCGGCGTTCAGGTGGGCGAGTGGATAACCTACGACCGCAGCGGCCAGCCGCACAAGATCACCCAGATGAAGCCGCCCGCGACTCGCGACTGACCGTCCTCGTGCTGGCCCGCGCTCGTGCACTCGAGAGCCAGGCAAGGAAACGAGTGCCACGGGTCGGGACGTGGCCGGAGCGGGGCGTCGGGGAGCGACGGCGACGGATGACTCGCACTCACGCATCCGCCGGGGCGCGTAGCCTGAGAACTCGCTGACGGCAGCAGGTTTCTCGGAACATTGCGCACCACCCCCGCGTTGCATCGGGCGAGGTCGCGGTAGGCGACAGGAGCGTGCTCCGACACTGGGCACGGCAGGGAGAACAAACGATGACACACACAACGGAGAAGGCGATTCTGGCCGGGGGCTGTTTCTGGGGAGCGCAGCAGCTGCTTCGCCGGCGCCCGGGAATTGTTTCCACGCGCGTGGGGTATTCGGGCGGCGAGACCCCCAACGCCACCTATCGCCACCACGGCAACCATGCGGAGTCGGTGGAGATCGTCTTCGACCCCACGCTCATCTCCTATCGCGAGTTGCTGGAGTTCTTCTTCCAGATCCATGACCCCTCCACGCGGGACCGCCAGGGCAACGACCGGGGAGCCAGCTACCGTTCTGCGATCTTCTACACGAGTGACGAACAGAAGCGGGTCGCGGAAGACACCATCGCCGACGTCGACGCCTCGGGGATCTGGCCTGGCACGGTCGTGACCGAGGTGACCGCAGCAGGCCCGTTCTGGGAGGCCGAAGAGGAACATCAGGACTACCTCGAGAAGTACCCTTCCGGATACACCTGCCACTTTGTGCGTCCGGGCTGGACGCTGCCGAGCCGAGACGCGGAGCCTGCCCGCTAGACCTGTCCGTTCTCGCCCCGACGGAGCCGCGCATCGCAGGAAGGTGCGCGGCTCCTGATTCGCGGAGCGGCTGCTGAACAACCCAGGTCGGCCTGAGATTCAGGTACCTCGACGAGTGCGGGGATCCGGATACGATGTCCTCTCCTAGTCAACCGGGAGGGTGGGTGTCCATGGCGATGAGGCCGGCTCGTCTTGCGATGAGTGATCTCGCCGAGATGCGGGCGTCCGTGTTCTTCGACGGGCCTCGCGCGGGCGAACGCGTCACGCGGTTCTGGATTCTGCTCGTGCTGTCGTCGATCATTGCCGCGGCGGGTGTCGCAGCCGATTCGACCGCCACCGTGATCGGCGCGATGATTGTGGCGCCGCTGCTGTTGCCGATTCAGGCGACGATGCTCGCGACCGTTCTCGGCGACCGGGGCAACCTCACCCGATCGATCGCACTCGTACTCACGGGTGCGGCCGTGGCGATCGGGATCGCCGTCGTGCTCGGACTGATCGTTCCCGTCGATGTCGTGGCACAAAACAACTCGCAGGTCGCATCAAGGGTGAACCCGAGGTTGATCGACCTGCTTGCCGCATTGGCGACCGGTGCGGTCGGCTCTATCGCGCTCGTGCGCCGGGATATCTCCGACGCTCTGCCCGGCGTGGCCATCGCTATCTCGCTGGTCCCGCCCTTGTCGGTGGTCGGCCTGACTCTGGAGGCCGGCGCATTCGAGCAAGCCCTGGGCGCGTTGCTCCTGTTCGTGACGAATGTCGCCGCGATCCTCGGAACGGGAGTAGTGGTCATGGCGCTCTACGGCGTCAACGGCCTGTTGCCGAAGCCGGCGACCCCTCGCGAGCGCCGCGCGAGGCTGCGGAAAGGCATTCTGGTCACGGCCGCTATGGGCGTCGTCATCCTCGTGCCGCTGTCCGTTTCCAGCCTGACCGTGGCGGAGTCGACCGTGCGGGAGGCATCCGTGCAGGTCGTCTCTTCTGCATGGGCGACGGCTGTCGGCTGGAAATTCGTCAGCATCGCGACCGACCGAGGCCAGGTGAACGTGCGCGTGGCCGGGGCACTCCCTGTGCCGAACACTGACGACCTGCAGAGGCGGTTGCGCGAGGCGGGCATTGATCCCTCTCTCGTGCACGTTGATCTCGTGCCGGCGTACTCGGTCGACTTCTAGGGCCAGACCCCGCGGCATCCGAGCATCCGAGCGTACTCGCGGCTCGTGTCTGGCCACGCGCCCTCACACCCCTCGCCGCGACTCGCGCGTGACTAAAACCGGTCGAATCGCGACTCGCCGGGTCAAACTGACCGGCGAAACGCCGTGGCGTGAAAAACACCGGTTTTCTGAACCGACCGGCACACCGGCAACTGCGGCGGCGACTTAGGCTGAGTAGATGAGTCCCGATTCAGCCACCGATGCCGCCCGCACGGCACAGCGCAGCGTCCCCTTCCAGGCCCTAGCCCGGCTCGGCTTTGCCGTCAACGGTCTGCTGCACATCCTCATCGCCGCGATCGCTATTTCGGTCGCTGTCGGGGCCAGTGCGGGTGCAGCCGACCAGTCCGGTGCCCTCGGCCAACTCGCGGCCAACCCTGGTGGCGTATTCATCCTCTGGACGATCGTCGTGGGCTTGGCCGCTCTCGGTGTCTGGCTGACCCTGAGCGCCTTCTTGATGCAGGGGGCCGATCCGACGCGACGATGGGCGCGGCGCGGCGCGAATCTCAGCAAGGCCGCGGTGTATTTCGTTCTGGGCTATACGGCGGCCACGTTTGCCGTCGGTGGCGGGAAGAGCTCCTCCGGGAGCGCTGAGGACGCGAGTTCTGCGCTGCTCGCGGCCCCGGGCGGTGTGGTCGTGCTCGTCGCGGGTGGTCTCGTGGCGCTGGCCGTCGCGGGCTACTTCGTCTACAAGGGAGCCAAGAAGAAATTCACCGCCGACATCGCCGTGCCGAGCGGGCCGGCCGGCCGCGCCGTCATCGGGATCGGCATCGTCGGCTACATTTCGAAGGGGATCGCGCTGGGAGTCGTCGGTGTCCTCATTCTGATCGCGGCGTTCACGCACGATGCCAGCAAATCCACCGGCCTCGATGGGGCGCTGAAGAGCCTCGCGGCCCTTCCATACGGCGGCCTCATCCTCAGCTCGGTCGGAATCGGCCTGATCCTGTACGGTGTCTACTGCTTTGCCCGGGCCTGGCGCGCCCGCTTCTGAGCGTACAACGGGGAACGTTGCGGATCGGCGAGGTTCGTCGTAGCCCGTGTTCATGATCACGTTCCCACCTGTGCCTCGCGGCACTCGATTGCGAGCGGGGCACGTGTTCAGACGAGTGCCATCGAGCCCAACGAGGGCCACGAGCCAGCCGCGGGGCCGGGTTAGGTGACCAGCGAGACCACGCGTTCCCGGAGGGCGGTGCTGCGCAGGCTGAACTCCTTCTGCCGCCGCACGTATTCGGCCTTGCCCGCAGGGGTCTCCACCGGCACGGGCTCGTAGCCCCAGTCGCCCAGGTCATACGGCGAGGCCTGCATGTCGAGGCGGCGGATATCGCGGGCCAGCTCGAACGAGTCAAGCAAGACATCACCCGGTATCAGCGGACCGAGCTTGATCACCCACTTGTACACGTCCATGCCGGCGTGCAGGCAGCCGGGCTGTTCGAGGGCGGGCTGGTTCTCCCGAGTGGGCTGCAGCTCGTTCCGGGGCAGCGCCTCGGGCGTGAAGAAGCGGAACGCGTCGAAATGGCTGCACGTGATGCGGTTGGCCTCCACCACCTCGTCGGTCTCACCCTGTCCGAGCCGCAGCGGCGCGACGTGCCGGTGTTCCCCCTGGCGGTACACCATCGCCCACTCGTGCAGCCCGAAGCAGCCGAAATTCGCCGGTCGCAGCGCGGTCTTCGACAGCAGGGACACAATGAAACGGATGCTGCGCCCCTTCGCCTCCACGAACGCTGCCTCGTCCACGGCCACGTCCGACCCCTCGGTGCGGTACCACTTCCACGAGGCTCGGTCGAGCTCCGCCGCACCCTCGAGCGCCACGCCAGCTCCCGGATGCCAGCGTCTCAGTAGCCCCGGACGAAACGGGTAGTAGGTGAATAAGAAATCATCCACCGGATGCGACCGGCCGCTTTCTGCGCGCCGACGTCGGTCCAGGGTGTACGCGTCCGCCCGGTCTTGATGCGCCTCCTCACGGGCGGTCCACTCGGCCGCTGTGAGTGTCTGATCGGTGAATACCACCCGTCGAGAATACCCTCCGGGTCACCTCGACGCCTGATTCGGGGCAGGATGGAGTCATGGCGAATACCGAACAGCAGCCCTGGGTCACGAACTACCAGCCCGGGGTCCCGGCCGAGATCGAGCTTCCCACCGAGTCGCTGGTGGAGATGTTCGAACGCAGCGTCGCTGAAGCCGGCGACAACCCCGCCCTCGAATTCTTCGGGCGCCGCACCAGCTACGCCGAACTCGGTGAGCAGGTTGCCCGGGCTGCGGAAGGCCTGCGTCAGTTGGGCGTGCGCGCCGGCGACCGGGTGGCACTCATCCTGCCCAACTGCCCCCAGCACGTCGTGGCCTTTTACGCGGCGCTGCGCCTCGGGGCCGTCGTCGTTGAACACAATCCGCTGTACACCACCCGCGAGCTGCGCCACCAGTTCGAAGACCACCAAGCGCGGGTGATCATCGCCTGGGACAAGACCGCCGAAGCTATTCGCGAATTCCCCGCAGACATTGAAATCGACCACGTGGTGTCTGTCAACCTGCTGGAGGCGTTCCCCACCCTCAAGCGCCTCGCCCTGAACCTGCCGGTGAAGAGCCTGCGCGCGTCGCGGGCTGCGCTTACCGGCAAGGCCCCCGGAACGATCCCGTGGAAGCAGGTTCTCGCCCACGAGCCGATCGACACCGAGCACCCGAGGCCGAGCGTCAACGACCTCGCCGCCATCCAGTACACGTCCGGCACCACAGGTAGGCCCAAGGGCGCGATGCTCACCCACTTCAACCTGTACTCCAACGCGCTGCAGGGCGAAGCGTGGATGCATGGCGACGAGTATCGCAAGGAGATCTTCTACGCGATCCTGCCCATGTTCCACGCCTTCGGCATGACGCTCTACCTCACCTACGGCATCCGCAAGCAGGGCCTGCTCGTGCTTTTTCCGAAGTTCGAGCCCGGCCTGATTCTCGATGCCATGAAGAAGTCACCGGCCACGGTGTACTGCGCGGTCCCTCCGATCTATGAGCGCACCGCGATTGCCGCGAAAGAGAAGGGCGTGTCGCTGCGCTCGTGCAAATACTGCATCTCCGGGGCCATGAACCTGCCCGACCACGTCGTCGAGCTGTGGGAATCCGTCTCGGGCGGCCGCCTCGTGGAGGGCTACGGCATGACCGAGTCATCACCGGTGGCGCTGGGCAATCCGTTCCATGACACGCGTCGCACGGGCACGATCGGGGTGCCGTTCCCGTCAACACTGATGAAGGTCGTCGACCTTGACGACCCCACGGTCGAGGTTGCCCAGGGCGAGCCAGGGGAGTTGCTGCTCAAGGGGCCGCAGGTCTTCCAGGGGTACTGGAACAACCCCGACGAGACGGCGAAGACTCTGCTGCCGGGCGGCTGGTTGCGCACGGGTGATGTCGTGACCGTGGACAGCGACGGCTTCACCACAATCGTCGACCGTGCCAAGGAACTCATCATCACCGGCGGTTTCAACGTGTCACCCACCGAGGTGGAGACGGCCCTGCGCCTGCATCCCTCTGTTGTCGATGCCGCCGTCTTCGGCAAACCGCTCGAACGCGGCGGCGAGATGGTGGTCGCGGCGATCGAGCTCGCACCCGGCGCGAAACTCAACGAGAAAGAACTCCGCGACCACTGCCGCGATCACCTCGCGGCCTACAAGATTCCGCGCCGCATCGTGCAGATCGAGAACACGCCGCGGTCCCTGCTCGGCAAGATCCTGCGCAAACAGGTACGCGAGCAGGTGCTGCCCACCCTCTAGTTCCGCGCGGCGAGCACGTTCTCCATCGCGTCAAAAAAGGCGTTGTACCCGATAGCGGTTTGGGCGTACTGCTCCTCGCTCAGGTTTCCACCGGTCTGCGTCAGCGTCATGTCTGCTCCGCCGTCGACCGCGGTGATGTCGACGGCCACGGGTTCGCGCGCGGGGTTGGCGGGGTCGTCGGTCATCGTGAACGCCAGGCGAACCGGTGGGTCGACCTCGGTGTAGTCTCCCGTCCACTGGATGGTGCTGCCGTTGGGCAAGTGCATCACCGCGTTCCATGAGCCGCCGACGCGCACGTCCATAGACAGGGTGTCGAGCGGCACCCGAACGGCCTCGGTGCCGAACCACACCGAGAACTGCTCCGGGTCGGTCCAGAGGGCATAGGCGCGCTCGGGTGAGGTCGCGAAGCGGCGGGTAATTGCGATTCCAGCGGGCATGGATCTTCTCCTCGGGTCGTCACGATCGGTGCGGGTCGACCATATCGCGGAGACCGACCAGAACCCGTTCCGTGCTTTGCTTAGACGGAGCAGCGGATGCCCGCGGCGCGACGGGAGACACCATGACAGAGCAGGCCGCACAACCCTCGGGAGTACCGAGCACGGAGGTTATCGAGGGTGTCTTCGCTCTCGCGCGCGAAGGTCGCACCGGTCCGTTGGGCGAGATGCTCAATGCCGGCGTTCCCCTCACCCTGATCAACGGTCGGGGAGATTCGTTGCTGATCGTAGCCACGTATGCCGAGCACCTTGAGACCGTCACCGAACTGCTGAAACGGGGTGCCGACACATCCGTTGTCAATGCGATGGGACAGACCGCGGTGGCGTGCGCCGTGTTCCGCAACAACGACGAGCTGCTGAGGGCGCTGCTCGACGCCGGTGCCGACCCTCTGCTCGGCTCCCACCCGGCCGTTGCCATCGCAGACCAGTTCGGCTTTCCCCGCATGCGCGAGGTCATTGAGTCGTATGACCGCCCGTAGAAAGTTTCCACAACGGTAACCTGCGCATGACATCGCTGAAAATCAACGATGACCTGATCGCGGGTTACGAGCTCAGCGGGGTGGACTCCTCCGTGATTCTCGTCATCGCCGGTCGCGGCCCCCAGGAGCACGCCCTGCGTGAGATCGCCGAACGCTCGCTTGTGGCGCATCGCATCCGCTTTCTCAACGACGTCGGCGACGCCGAAAAGCCGTCCCTGATGGCCGGCTGTGCGGCGTTCGCGCTGCCGGGCAGGCCCCCGGCCCGAGTTTGTGGAGACCTTCGGTAGTGCCCTGGCGGAGAAGATGTTTGCGGGCGGCGGGCCGGTGATCACCACTCTCACCGGTGGCATTGGCGAGACTGTGGTCAGTTTCGCACTGATCGTTCCCGTTGAGGACCCGGTCGCGATCGCGTCCGCCATCGACCATGCCGTGCTCGCCACAACGGATGAGGATCGCTACGCCTGGGCTCTTCGGGCCCGCGAGTACGCGAGGCAGTTCGATCGCCGACCCGTGTTCGACCGAATGTTCGAGCTCATTACCGAGGGAGCCGGCGCCGCCCGGGGTTAGTGGGCTCGGTCCGTGCGCGTCGCGTCGTCGGACGGTGCAGGGTCTTCGGCGGGGCGGGCTCGGTAGGCCGCGGGGGAGCGCCGCGTGCTGACCAGCGGCCCGCCCCCGGTCGCTGCCGTCTCGGCTCTGGTCTGGGCCACAGAACCGCCCGCGAACACGCCGGCGGCAGCGAGAAGGCCGAGCGCGAGCACGCTGCCGCCGATGATGAGGGGGAGTGAACCCGACACGATCGGCAGGCATGCGGAGAGCACGGCGGCGACGGCGCAGGCAACACCGAGCGATGCCGAGCGACGGGAAGGGCGTGGATTCGTCACGTGGACACCGTAAAAGAGTCGCACCCGGCCCGTCTCGACGGGGGCGTCGGCCTGGGCTACTTGCTCCCGGCCACGAACGCCCGGGAGAACGACCACTGCGGGTTACTCACCCCGGAGCACATGTAGGCGGGGATGCCGCCGGTGCAGGGCTGATCGCGGGTCATCTCCCACCAGCTCAGCACGGCGAGTGAGTTGGCCTTGGCGAACTGCGCCACCGTGGTGGCATCGGTGACGGTGAAGGTCTCGCCCTGCAGGTCATTCTGGCCGATCATCGGGGTGACACCCACCATGGACAGCCGCTGGGCGGAGGTGAGACCCGAGTAAGCCGGGATCGCTCCGAGCTGGGTGGCGGTCGCCTTCGCGGCGGAGATCGCGGCGGTACCCATGGCGGTCGTGCCGTCGCCGTAGTCCATAGCCATCACATTCACGGCCGAGAGCGTCACGCCGGCGGCCGCGAATTCACCGACCGTGCGGGTGCCGCTGGCGATGAGGCCGTACGGCATCACCGGCAAGGTCAGTGAGACCTGCAACGGGTGCCCCGCCGCGGCGCGCTGCGCCTGCAGGGTGGCGACGACGGCGGCTCGGCGTTTGTTGGACGTGGAGTCAGACACGTCCGTGCCCTCCAGGTCGAAGTCAATCCGGCTCAGGTTGTAGCGGGTGACGACCTTCGTGTACGCGGCGAGCAGTGTGGTCGAGTTCGTGCAGACGCGAGCGAGTTCATCGTTGATCGCGCCGCCGAAGGACGCGATAACTTGCCCTCCACCGGCCTGGAAAGCCGAGATGGTGGCGAGGGAGTCCCCGGATGTGCCGACGGTGTACGCGGTGTATCCAGCCCAGGTGGGGCTGCAGGCACTGGCCCGGTCGGCCACGATGAAAGCGGCGGTGACGGCCTTCACGCCGGTCGCGGTCGCGAATTTCGTGAGGTCAGCCGTCGGCCACAACCCCATGTCCACATAGGGGGCGACCACGAGCGAGCCGGTCGGCGCAGGCGCAGGCGCAGGAGTCGGAGTGGGCTTGGGAGTCGCCGTGGGCGTGGGAGTGGCCGTTGGAGTCGGCGTGGGAGTGACTGTCGGAGTCGGCGTCGGAGTGACCGTCGGAGTCGGTTTCGGCGCTGCGCCGTTGACGGTGCACGGAATCGCGGCAGCGCTCACCGGGAGCCCGATCACGGTGCAGGCCGTGGGAAACAGCGCAGTGGTGCCGACCCGGTACGACGTGAGACCGAACGACGTAGCCGTGGCGGGGGCGAGCGTGGTTGCCCAGGAGGGGGCCTTGACGGCGAAGCCGCCGTTCGCGGCCAGGAGCGTGCCGTTCCACAGCGTGTTGACCTTGTGCGCGTAGGTGAACGAGATCTGCCAGGGGTTCAGAGTTGTCGTGGAGGAATTGCGCACCCCGACCTCGGACTGGAATCCGGTGGTCCACACGTTGGTGTTCGTCCACGTCACCGCGACGCTGGGTGAGGTCACGGCGGCTGCCGGCAACACGCTCACAGCGCCGAGACTGAGGGCGAGTGCAACGGCTGAACTGAGAACGATCCCCAGGGCTCGCACGCGACGGCTCGATGAAGTTTTCACACGGTGTCCTCTGAAGAGTAGCGGGGGCCGCGGCTAGGTCGCCAATCATGACGACCGCCGCCCGTATTGACCCCCTTCATGAGGGTCGAAACCGGGATTGATTCCGATCGTACTCGGTAAACCCATCGACTGTGAGCGAACTCCCATCTTTGAGTGCATGCGCCTGTTCAGTGCCGGGGCAGTGTGAACGTGGCGAGCACGGACCGCCCGCTTGAGGAGGCTCGCGGGGCCATGTCGACGAGGGCGATCTGCTGCAGAGTCAGGGCCGTACCTTCGTCGATTCGTCCGTGACTCTTGATCGTGATGTGGGGTCGAAACTCGTTTCCGGTGAAGGCCGGTTCATCGGGCGCGGCACCGAAAGGGCGCACGGCGTCGATGAGGTCCTCATGCAGTCGGGACAGCTCGTCCGTCGGCACCACGACGGTCACCGGCACGTCGGTGCGACGTCCGAACATCTCCTGCTGACCCGCTACTGCGGTGAGGGTGCGGTGAGAGGATGCGGCCTCGGCGATCGCCGAGGCGATCACGCCTGGTTCGGCATCCGTCAGAAACGGCGGCAGCACGGTCACGTGCAAAGGCCAGTCCTGAACGAGAAAGCTGTCGCCCTCGTGGAGCGGTGTGAGCGGGAGGACGACGACAAGGCGGGGCATGCGCCGATCCTACGGGCACACCGAACCCAGAACCCCGCGAGTGACCGCTCTGGTCGTGCGCCTGGCGCGATTTAGAGAAGATAGGAGTCGGCGGACTCGCGTTTAGGCGGCAGCGTGAGCAGCGTCGTGACGCTCACCACGATCAGCAGTATCGACGCGACGAGCACGAACACGGCGAGGGCGAGCGTGGGGAGAACGAACATCACAAAGCCCGCCACAATTGAGACGGCTCCACTGAGGAAGGCGAACCAGCGTGGCGTCACAACCTTGCGCACTCCCGCCACGATGTCGATGACGCCCTCGGCGATCCAGCCGATGCCGATCACGAAGGCGAGAACGGTGAGGGAGGCTACCGGATCTGTGATGCAGAAGACACCGGCTGCCACCACGATGGCCCCGAGAATGCCCGAGAGCCAGCGCATGCCGGCGGTGAGCTCATCCTGCATGAAGGCGGCGGCGATGCGGAAGATCCCGGAAGCGATCAGGTAGATTCCGAAGACGATCGCAACGGTGAAGAGGGTCGCCTGGGGCCATGCGAGACCGATGGCGCCGAGCACGATTCCGATGATTGACATCGTGATGAGCGCACCACGATGAACGCGGCGAACCCCAACGTAGACGCTAGATACGTTCGACATGGCGACAGTATGGCACCGAGTTCACGGGCCGTCACGGTGTGCCGCCGAGTAATCCGGGCGTATTCTCGAGTCATGAAACGTGCTCTCGCACGGGGTCTCGTGGCTCTGCAGTTCGTGCTGCTGGGGGCGCTCGCCTTTCTGCCGCACGGCCAGGTGTGGCTGGTGGGTGGGGGCATGGTCGCCGTTGCCAGTCTGCTGAGCCTGCTGGGAGCGACCGTGGCCGTGCTTGGCGTGCTCGGCCTCGGCCCGGCCCTCACCGCGAGCCCGATTCCCAAGGAGAACGCGCCGCTCGTCACGGGGGGCGTGTACGGCCTCGTGCGCAGCCCGATCTACACCGGCCTGATGGCCGGAGGCCTCGGGCTCATGCTGTTCGGCGCATCCGTTTGGCATGTCGTGGCCTGGGTTGCGCTCGTCATTCTGCTCGCGGCCAAGACGCGTTGGGAGGAACGGATGCTGGCGGCCGAGCATCCGGACTACGGCGCGTACGGTGCCCGGGTCGGCCGCTTTCTGCCCGGCATCGGATGCTTTCGGTAACGGCGGGCGAAGACTCGGAGACGCTCTCGTACGCCACATCGATCGCTCTTCGGGCAATCGGGTAACGATTCGCGCCGCAAGCGGTTGCACTTGATATGACGATTCCGCTGTCCATACTTGACCTCGCCCCGATCGCACCGGGACAGACCATCCGGGAAAGCTTTGCGGCGAGTGTCGCGCTCGCCCAGACGGCCGAGAAGAACGGCTACACCCGGGTCTGGTACGCCGAGCATCACAACATGCCGACGATCGCGTCGTCGGCCACGGCGATTCTCGTCGGTCATGTCGCGGCTCAGACCGAGAGCATCCGCCTCGGTTCCGGCGGCGTGATGCTTCCCAACCACTCGCCGCTGGTGATTGCCGAGCAGTTCGGCACGCTCGCCGAGATGTACCCTGGCCGCATCGACCTCGGCCTCGGACGTGCGCCCGGCAGCGACCAGACCACGGCGCGTGCCATGCGGCGTGACCCGCGGGCCAGCGACCAATTTCCCCAGGACGTGATGGAGCTGCAGGCCTACCTGCGCGGCGAATCGATCGTCGCGGGCGTGCAGGCCGTGCCCGGTGCGGGCACCAATGTGCCTCTGTACATTCTCGGTTCGTCGCTGTTCGGCGCCCAGCTCGCCGCGGCTCTCGGGCTGCCGTACGCATTCGCGTCACACTTCGCGCCCGATTCCCTCTTTGAGGCCGTCGCCACGTACCGTCGCGACTTCACGCCCTCGGAGCAGCTGGAGAAGCCGCACGTGCTCGTGGCCGCCAATGTGGTCGCCGCAGACGATGCGGCGGATGCGACGCAGCAGTTCGAGACGATGCGCCGCAGCCGTGTGCGCAGCATGATCTCCCGCGGGCCGGCCACACCGGACTACACCGACGACCAGATCGATAACTTCATCGCCACCACCGCCCAGGGGCAACAGCTCGCCAACATGATGCGGTACTCAGCCGTCGGTACGGGCGCCGACGTTCGCGCCTTCCTTGAGGACCTTGCCGCCACGACCAAGGCCGACGAGCTCATTCTCGGGCATGCGTCCCGCGACATCGCGGACCGTCTGCGCTCTGTCGAGCTCACCGCCGGCGCCATGAACGGGGCGCTGGTCTAAAATCACGGGTATGACCCCGGATGCCCTCGTCGACCTGTGCCTGAGTCTGCCGCAGGCGGTGGAGACGTTTCCCTTCGGCGAAGAAACCAGCGTCTTCAAGACAAGCGGCAACGGCAAGATCTTTGCGCTCAGCGCCCTGGCCGGCGAGCCGTTCTCCGTCTCCCTGAAGTGTGACCCAGAGGAAAGCCGGGCGCTTCGCGAAGAATTCCCGCAGATCACGCCCGGCTACCACCTCAACAAGACGCACTGGATCACGATCGTGCTCGATGGCAGCCCGGCCCGGGTTCCTGATGAGCTTGTTGAACAGCTGGTGCGCGACAGCCACGCCCTGGTTCGACCGAAGGTTCCGCGCGCGAAGGCCTAGTCAGGGCCTCAGATGTCGGCGGCCGTTTCGAACTTCGTGAGCACGGGAACACCCGCGAGGATGGTGCCGAGGGGGGACTTGCCCGGTCCGGCTCGCCACTCGCGGTAGGCCGCGTCGTGCGCGAGGGTGGCCCACTTCTCCAGAAGGACGAAGTGTGTCGGGTCGGCGGTGTCGATGAGAACGTCGACGCCCAGGCATCCGTCGAAGGTGCGGGTGTCGGCGAGCGTGTCACGCAGCACGGCCGGGGCCTCGCCGAGCAGCTCGCTCTTCACGTGGATGTCTAGGAATGCGGTGATGGTCACGGGGTCTCCAAACAGGGTGGGTTAAACATGGTCGCTCGGGTCGGTGATCGGGTCGTCTGACGAGTGATCGGCGAGTTGCTCGCCGCCCACGGGCATGCCGGCCCACGATACGAGGGTCCATCCCTCGCTGGGGGATCCGGTCAGTTCCACGACGCCGGTGTTGTCGAGGTCGTTGTTGACCGCGAACATCGGCGGCATATTGATGGCTCGTGCCGCGCTCCAGACGCGGATCGCGGCTCCGTGGCTGAACACCACGGCGGTCTCCACATCGGTCGTGGCTGTCTCGATATCCGCGTCGAAGCGTTCGAAGAAGGCGTGGCCGTCGAAGGCTCCGGGCATCGTGGCACTCAGGTCCCCGGCGCCCCACGCAAAGATCGTCTCGAGATACCGGCGAACGGATGCGCGATCGCTCAGCCCCTCCAGCGATCCCGCTTCGATCTCGTGCAGGCCGGTTGCCACCTGGATCTCGAGGTTGCGGTCGGTCGCAAGCGGGCCGGCCGTGAGCTGGGTGCGCACGAGCGTCGAGGCGACAATCGCCTCGATCGGCTCCGCACGCAGGGCATCGGGGATGACCGACGCCTGTCGGGCTCCGAGATCGGTCAGGCCGGGACCGGGATGGGCGGTGTCGAGCTGGCCGAGAACGTTGGCGGGAGTCTGGCCGTGGCGGATCAGGAAGAGTCGCATGTTCACTCCAGCATAGGCACCGCCATTCGGTGGAGGTACCATCACGCGCATGAAGGCAGCCGTCTATACGCGATATGGGCCACCCAACGTGCTTCGCGTCGTGGAAGCGCCGAAACCTGTGCACAGGGACGACGAACTCCTCGTGCAGGTCTACGCCGCAACGGTGAACCGAACGGACTGCGGGTTTCTGCGGGGCGAGCCGCGATTCGTGCGGCTGTTCAGCGGGCTGTTCACACCGAACAAGCGAATCCTCGGCAACGAATTCGCGGGTCGGGTCGAGGCGGTCGGAACGCACGTTCACTCTTTTGCGGTCGGTGACCGCATCTTCGGCTACAGCGGCGTGAACTTCGGAGCCCAGGCTGAGTACCTCACCGTGAAAGAGAGCGGTCTGGTGGCCCTGATACCGCAGGGACTGACCTTCGAGCAGGCGGCGCCGAGCACCGAAGGTGCCCACTACGCCCTCAACCACATTCGTGCGGCGGGCATCGAAGCGGGGCACGACGTGCTCGTGAACGGGGCGACGGGAGCGATCGGATCTGCCGCGGTGCAGTTGTTGCGGCACGCGGGCGCCCGAGTCACCGCCGTGTGCGCCACCGCCAACGTGGAACTGGTGAGGTCGCTCGGTGCCGACCGCGTGATCGACTATACGAAGGAAGACTTCACGAGAACCAGCGACCTGTTCGACGTCGTGTTTGACGAGGTCGGTAAGAGCTCCTTCGGCCGGTGCAAGCCGATCTTGAAGCCACAAGGCATCTATCTGTCGTCCGAACTCGGGCCGCGCGCGGAGAACCCGGTACTCGCCCTGACAACGCGGTTCTCCCGGAGCACCCGGGTGATGTTTCCGATTCCGCGCGACAGGAGGGAAGACGTGATTTTTCTGAAACACCTGATGTTCGAGGGCAAATTCACGCCCATCATCGACAGGACATACCCTCTCACAGAGATCGTCGAGGCATACGACTATGTCGAGACAGGAATGAAAGTGGGAAACGTGGTCATTCGGGTGGCGCAGGAGCGCTGAGTAGGTTCGCAGCCGACCCTGCGATCATGAGCACACACCCGCAGTTCAACGAGAGAGAAGACCGATGACGATCATCAAGATCAACGCAATCACCGTGGCCGACGACAGCGGCGACGCCCTCGCGCACCGTTTCGCCGCGCGAGCGGGTGCGGTCGATGGAAGCGCCGGTTTCGAGGGCTTCGAGCTGCTCAAGCCCACGGATGACCGCAGCACCTGGCTGGTCATCACGCGTTGGGCAGATGAAGAGTCCTTCCAGGCCTGGGTGTCGTCGCCCGCCTTCGGACACGGTCACCGCAGTGAGGCGCCCGCTGACGGGGAACCTGCCGCGAAGCCCGTAGGAATGAGCAGCGAGTTGTGGTCCTACGACGTCGCCGGCGGCTCGAACGTCTGACGCCCGCCGACAGGGCGACATCGCCCCGCGACTGGGGGAGTGGGCGGGGGTGGTGCGCTCAGTCAGGCGGGGTCCCTCGGAGAGGGGCTGGAGGCCTGCGTGGCGCACCGGTCGCGCACGGTCTCCCTGGCGATGCGGTTCGCACCTCTAGCGCTTATTCTTGATGAAGATGATTACACGAAGAGAAGTCGCACTGCGCCTGGACATTCCGATTGAGATGGCGGCACGCCACGGTATTCCGTCGCGCATGGGCGAGGCACAGTTGGTCAAGCTGGAAGAAGATCCGCCGGCCTGGCTTCTGCAGTCACGGGCAAATCGCACCGGAAAGAAGCCCGTCTGGGTGCAGCTCACCTGTGACGTCTGCGGCTACACCGAGGCCGTGCGTCCCAAGAAGTGGTGGCCCACCTTCACGTACATCAGCTGCTCGAACCACGGATTCGACGAAGTGCCCGAGCCGGCCGCCGGCCTCGGACGAACCGAGTGCGACGGGATCGGCAGCCAGTTCATCGGAATCACCGACGAGGCACCGAGCGGCGCCTGACGGGCGAGGAGGCCGACATTGCGGGCAACCGCTCCGGAGAGGAAATTCTCAGCCATCTGGCGTAGAGTCACCGCCATGAATGCTCGCGAAATAGGTCGTTAATCGTGCCCCGTACTGCAGTCAAATGGCTTCCTGCCCTCGTCGTTCCCGCGGTTATCGTGGCGGGAGTCATCGCCGTGCCGATGCAGGCCGGAGCCGCCGTGGATCTTCCCGACAAGACCCCGGAACAAATCCTTCTCATGGTGCACGACAGCACCGTCACCTCATTCTCCGGCTCTCTGGAGCAGTCGTCCGACATCGGCCTTCCTCAGATTGACCTCAGCCCCGCCATGTCCGATTCCCTGCCCGGCGCCGCCGGCGCGGGCGCCGTCACCTCCGCGATGGAGCTTCTGACCGGGTCTCATAAGGCCCGCGTGTACGTGGACGGCGCTGACAAGACCCGGGTGCAGATTCTGGACAAGATGGCCGAGCGCGACGTTATCGTGAACGGAACGGATGGGTGGACCTACGATTCGCAGACCAACGAGGTCTCCCATGTGGCCATTCCGGCCGAGCTGAAATCCACTCTGGATGCCCAAGCCGCAGAGCGGGCGGCACGCGCCCCGGCCGGGCTTGCGACACCAGCTCAGCTTGC
Source organism: Cryobacterium sp. MLB-32 (assembly GCF_000738085.1). Taxonomy (GTDB): domain Bacteria; phylum Actinomycetota; class Actinomycetes; order Actinomycetales; family Microbacteriaceae; genus Cryobacterium. The sequence goes on along the minus strand of NZ_JPRS01000027.1, from coordinate 32,799 downwards.
GGAGCACTTTCTGACCGACATCGACCCGAGCACCACCGTATCGGTGGGCAACGATGGGAGCGTCGCGGGACGGAACGTGTACGAGCTCGTTCTGACCCCCAAGACGACCGAGACCCTCGTGGAGTCGGTCACCATCGCCGTTGATTCCGAAACGGGACTTCCCCTCGGCGTGACGGTGGCGGCCGTTGGACAAGAGACGCCCGCATTCCACGTCGCTTTCACGAGTGTCGATTTCTCCACGCCCTCCGCGGATCGTTTCTCCTTTAGCCCCCCGGCCGGCTCCACGGTCACCGAAGTGCCTGTGCCCACGGCTTCTGAGCTCACGAAGATGACGTCAGAAGCGGCTGCGGGTGAGCCCAGAAGCGACTCGACCGGCGACATGCCCACGGTGACAGGATCCGGGTGGTCGGCCGTGGCGCACATCGCGGCGTCCGCGGTTCCCTCTGAACTGTCCGCCAACCCGCTCCTCGCCCAGCTGACCACGGAGGTCGCCGGAGGTCGCGCGCTCTCCACGTCGCTCCTGAACGTGTTCTTCGCCACCGACGGTCGCGTTTTCGTCGGCTCCGTTCCGCTCGACCTTCTGCAAGCCGCCGCCGCGGTTCAGTGACGATCGTCGACGCGAAACCTGCCGTGTCCTCCTCGGCTACCCCGGGTGTCGATCTCGCGATCGAGACCCGGGGGCTGACGAAACGTTTCGGGCGTCAAACGGCCGTCAATGGCATCGACCTGGCTGTGCCGCGCGGAGCGGTTTTCGGTTTTCTTGGGCCGAATGGCTCCGGTAAGACCACCAGCATCCGGATGCTCCTCGGACTGACCACGGCGACCACCGGGCAGATCAGCGTTCTGGGCGAAAACATGCCCGCCCGGATACACAACGTGCTTCCCCGAGTCGGCGCACTCGTCGAGGGACCGGCGTTCTATCCGTTTCTTTCCGGCGCCGCGAACCTTCGGCGGCTCGATACGGCCGACCGGTACGCGCCGTCGGATACCCGTACGGCACGAGTGGAACGAGCGCTGGAGAGAGTGGGACTCACCCACGCCGCCAACAAGAAGGTGCATGCGTACTCGCTCGGCATGAAACAAAGGCTCGGCATCGCCAACGCGCTCCTCGTCCGACGCGACCTGCTCGTGCTCGACGAACCGACCAACGGGCTCGATCCGCAGGGAACCCGCGAGGTGCGCGGGCTCATCCGCTCGCTGGCCTCCGAGGGGACAACCGTCTTCGTCTCTAGTCACCTGCTGGCCGAGGTCGAGCAGATGTGCACCCACGCGGCGGTCATGAGCGCGGGCACTCTCGTGGCACAGGGAACCCTCGCCGATCTCGGGCGGGGGAGCGAACCGCGCCTGTGCCTGCGCACGCCGGACATGGACAGAGCCATGACGACCCTGACTCAGGTGGGGCTCGCCCCCGTTCTCACGGATGTACCGGGTGAAGACCCGCGCATCACCGCGCCGTTCCCCGGCGCTCAGCGCAACCCCGATGCCGTCGTGGCGGCCCTCATCTCCGCGGGAGTGCGCATCCGTGGATTCGCCGTTGAAGAGCCCAGCCTCGAAGAACGCTTCGTCGCGTTGACCGGAGAAGGTTTTGATGTCGTCCAGTGATACCCCGGTGGGCAGGGATTCCTCCGTACGTGGTGATTCGCCGGTGCGCGATGAATCGCCGATGAGCAGTGAGTCTGTGAAACGCGATGACGTGCTGATTCGATCCGAGCGACGATCTGCGGGGTGGGCGCTGCTCGCCTCGGAGCTTGCGGTACTGTTTCGCCGCCGGCGCACGTGGGCGATGCTTGTGGCCGTCGCGCTCATTCCGATTCTGCTGGCGATCGCCGTCAAACTCTCGTCGGACACGTTGGCGCCCGGTGAGGGCCCGCCCTTTCTCGACCGCGTCACGCAGAACGGTCTCTTTGTCGGTTTTACTGCCATGGTGGTGGCGATCCCGTTGTTCCTGCCCCTGACCGTGGGGGTGGTGGCCGGCGACACCATTGCCGGTGAGGCCGGACTCGGGACGCTTCGCTACCTCCTGGTCGCGCCTGCCGGTCGAGTGCGTCTGCTCCTCGTCAAGTACGCCGGTGCTGCCGCGTTCTGCCTCGCCGCCACTCTGACCCTGACCGTGGCCGGTGCGCTCATCGGCGTCGCGCTGTTTCCCGTTGGTCCGGTCACGCTGCTCTCCGGAGATACGATCACCGTCACGGAGTCGGTGCTGCGATCGCTCCTGATTGCCGGCTACGTGACCGTGTCCCTGCTGGGGCTCTCAGCGATCGGGCTGTTCATCTCAACGCTCACCGATGTGCCCGTGGGAGCGATGGCCGCCACCATTGTGGTCTCGGTCGTCGCGCAGATACTCGATGTGCTGCCGCAGCTGTCCTGGCTGCATCCGTGGCTGTTCAGCCACTATTGGCTGGGCTTTGCCGATCTGCTGCGCCAACCCCTTGACCTGTCGTCGTTCGCATCGAACGCACTCGTTCAGGGTGGCTATATTCTCGTCTTCGGTGCCTTGGCGTACAGCCGGTTCAGCACGAAAGACATCCTGTCCTGAGAGACGGGGACGGTCCCGGCGTGCCTCACCCCAGCAGCCGCGGCCGTCTCCACTTTGCCTCGTGAACATGCTCGTCGAGGAAGGCAAAGACCGTCTCATACCAGACCACGGCGTGTTGCGGTTTGAGCACCCAGTGATTCTCATCGGGAAAATAGAGAAACTTGTGGTGCGTGCTCCCGTCGGGCCGAGCGTGGTGCTCGGCCAGTTCGGACCAGAGGCGCAGACTTTCGCCGATCGGCACGCGGTAGTCATGGTCACCGTGGATCACGAGCATGGGAGTGACGATCTCCCGAACGCTGTGGTGCGGCGAACTGTCGAGCATGCCCTGCGGCGAGAAAATGCTCTGCCAATACTGCGAATTGTCCGTCGTCCCGTTGAACTGGTCGAGGGCCCAGAGGCTGGCATGGCTGATGATCGCCCGGAACCGATCCGTATGGCCGGCCACCCAGTTGGCCATGTATCCGCCGAAGGAACCGCCCATCGCGGCGGTCTTGGTCGCGTCGATGTCGGCGCGCCCCTCGGCGGCATCCGTTATGGCCATGAGGTCGGTGTACGGCTTCGCGCCCCAGGAATCCCAGCCCCGCGCGATGAAATCAAGGCCGTAGCCGGTCGAGAGCGCCGGATCGGGCAGCAGCACTGCGTAACCGCGTGCCACGGCGAGTACGGGGCTCCAGCGCCAGCTCCACGCGTTCCAACTATTCAGCGGGCCGCCGTGGATCCAGAGCAGCAGGGGAGCGGGTTGTGCTGCAGAGGCGCCCTCCGGCAGCAGTAGCCAGGCGCGCACCCGGGAACCGTCCTCGGCGAGCGTCTCGACCTCGGTCATCGTGCCCGGAATGTCCGGGAGGCTCGCCGGGGTGGGCAATGAGGTGACCGAACCGGAGCGGGAGATGCGAACCGGGTGCGCCGGCGTGATCCACGAGGAGCGCAACGCCACCAGGTCGCCCGTCGCCACGTCCACTCCCACGTTCGAGTAGCTGAAATCGTCGGTCGTGATCTGCTCGACAGCGGAACCATCCACGGGCACGCGGAAGACCGGACCTCGACCATTGTCGTCTGCCGTCACAATGAGCGCGGCGTCATCGGCGTCGAAGGTCATGCTCGTTGGCCAGCGGTCCCAGGCCGCCGCGAGCCGGCGTGCGTTCGCCCCATCGATGTCCGCGATCCAGATCTCCTGGTCCGTAGGTGCTGCGGGCGTGGAGAAGGCGCTGCGCACGAACGCAACGTGGCGGCCGTCGCGGCTGACCACCGGCGACTCGACGTCGACCCGATCCTCCGCGAGCAGCACGGTGTGTGCCCCGGTCGCCACGTCGATGGCCACCAGAACATAACGGCCCGATCGTTGTTCCTGTACTCGCAGGGAAGCAACCAGAGTGCGGCCATCGGGAGTGAGCGCCTGCCCGCCGGTTTCGGCTGTGCGTCCCGGCTGAGGGGTCAGATCATGTGGTCGTGGGAGATCGATCGGATAGGGCGCGGGCACCGCAGCCGTCGTGTCGCCGTCCTCGCGAGAGCTCGAGGCTACCGTCTCCTGCAGCGACGTGAGGTCGAGGGCGAAGAGGTGTGGTTCGGCCGGTCCGAGGTCCTGATCCCAATAGCGCACGGGGTACGTCTCGTGCAAAATAGCGGCGACTTTCTTGTCCTTGCGTTCTTTGCGACGCACGGCGTCCCCGTCGAGGTCCGGTGCACTGACGAGAATATCCGCCGTGATCACGACGGTGTCACAGGCGGTGGCTGTTGCCGCCACAGTGGACACGCCGCCCGCGAGGCGTGTCACGGCGCGCGCTTCCCCGCCGCCGGACGGCAGCAGCCACAGCTGTGCCGCCTCGTCGGCTTTGTCGACCGATGGGTCGGGACGCGCGGAAACGAAAAGCACGTCTCCCGAGCCGGTGAACGCCACACCGGACTCGCCCTTGGCGGAACGAGTGAGCCTCACGGGCCTGCCCGAACCGTCGGTGGCCACCGACCAGAGCGCACGTTCATAGCTCGTGCCATCCTGAGCGAGCGTCGCGATCGTGAGTATGGCCTGCCTCCCATTCGGCGACAGCGCGAGGCCTTCGACACGCGGCAGCGCGATGTAGGCGTCAAGACGAGAGAAAGGTGAGACCAGAGACTCAAGTGTCATGCATTCAAAGGTAACCCGTTCGGCGCCGTGTCAGCCAACCGGGGTGTGCCCATACCGTGCACATGGCCAACCCTTCCTCCGCACCGAGGGGGCGCGCTGAGACCCGGGCGGGCCGGTCCGCACGGCTCGCCACCACACATGACCGGGAAACCGCCGTGTGGCTCGCCTCCTGATCTCGAGTGGATCGCTCAGGCCAAGAGTGTGGACACGAGGGCGCGACGCATCAGTGGCTTCGCTCGTCAGAACAACCTCAGCCCGTTGCCGAATATCACCACGCCGATCACGATGAGGATCAGGTTGGTCACCGTGCGGCTGTTCCGATTGATCCAGTCTTCACTGGCGTGCAGCCATTTGCCGGACTTCTCGGGGGAAGCCATTGTCAGCACGATGGGAGCCGACACGGTCACTGAGGCCAGAACGGCGAAGACCCCCAGCACGATCAACGTCGATTCCGGGGGGAGGGACACGACCCGAAGGGACAGCCCGGCGGCAGCGCTGAGCAGCAGGGCCTTCGGGCGAACGTTGAGCCCCATCGCGAGGCCGAATGACGACCATGGGCCGAAGGACCCGACCCGGCGCAACCAGTGTGGAATCCCGTCCCCCGGATGCACGCGCCCCCGTCGCCAGCTGATCAGGCGAGGGCCACGAGAAGAAGACCAATCACGATCTGTACGATGCCCAACAGCGCGGAGTTGTTCGGCTCACGGGGGTTCGGGGCGGCAAAAACATGCGCCCCCAGAGTGAAGACTCCGGCCATGAGGCCAATCCCCACCACCCAGCCCACGAGAAACGGCAGCGAGGAACGATTCCGATTGGGAGACATCAGAATCAGGACAGTCGCCATGATGGGCACGGTGCTCAGGGCGATCGCGAGTGCGATCGGGAGTAGCTGTCCCAGGGCCTGCAGCATGGATTGAACCTAGTGCACATGGAGCCAACAGAATAGGGCCTCCGCGAATCAGGTGACCGCACGTCCTCGAGAGGGGGATACGTCGTTAACGAGAGAAGGCCGGATCCTAAGATCCGGCCTTCTGAACTGTCTCAACCAGTCCTCGTTGATTACTTCTCGAGTAATCTCCGTGTCCGAGATGGGAATTGAACCCACACGCCCTTAACGGGCACTGGCACCTCAAGCCAGCGCGTCTACCAATTCCGCCACCCGGACTGGGTGAAACGGCCGCCGTGTAAAACCGGCTGCCGAGGTAATAATCTAGCACGGTTTCTGAGTACGTTTGACCCACGGCGCCACTCGGGTGATGCAGGTAGCGTGAACATCATGGTTTCCCTCACTTCCAGCCCCCCGGCAGACGCCGAACTCGATCTCACGGCGATACTGGCCCGCGACCTGATTCGTCTCGACACCACGAACTACGGCGAGGGGCGATCCAACGGCGAAACGGATGCGGCCGAGTACGTCGCCGCCCACCTTCGCGGCCTCGGGCTGGCCCCTGAGCTCTTCGATTCTGAGCCGGGCCGCACGAGTGTGGTCGCGCGGGTGAAAGGGCGCGACAGCAGCCGCAGCGCCCTCGTGGTGCACGGTCACCTCGACGTGGTGCCGGCCGATCCCGCCAACTGGAGTGTGGATCCCTTCGGCGGCGTCATCAAGGACGGTCTGCTCTGGGGCCGTGGCGCCGTGGACATGAAGAACATGGACGCGATGATCCTGGCGTCTCTCACCGACATCATCGGCTCCGGCGGTATGCCGGAACGTGATCTCGTGATCGCCTTCTTCGCTGACGAAGAGGCCGGAGGCGTCCTCGGCTCCGGTTATCTCGCGCGTGAGCGTCCTGAGTTGTTCGCGGGCGCCACGGAAGCGATCAGCGAGGTCGGTGGCTACTCGATCACCCTGGCCGGTCGACGCGCCTATTTGCTGCAGACCGGAGAGAAGGCGCTTATCTGGGTGAAACTGGTCGCCAGGGGGAGCGCCGGCCACGGATCCCGAGTACACCACGACAATGCCATCACACGCCTGGCCGAGGCTGTTGCGAAGGTCGGTCGCCGTGAGTGGCCGATTCGTTTGACGGACACGACCTCGCAGCTACTCGCCGAACTGGCCAGAATTCTTGATGTCGACCCGCAGCGCGTCGGTCCGGACGAACTCGCGCTGGCCACCGGCACCGCCGCGGGGTTCATCCAGGCCAGCCTGCGCACCACAACCAACCCCACCGGCCTGACCGCGGGGTACAAGCACAACGTGATCCCTGACACGGCCGAGGCGCTCATCGACATCCGCTCGCTTCCGGGCGAGGAAGACAACGTCCTCGCTGAACTCGCCGACCTCGTCGGGCCAGACATCGAGATCGTCATCATGCACCGGGACGTCGGACTTGAGACCGAATTCGGTGGCCCGCTTGTCGACGCCGTCGTGGAGACCCTCGGCCGGCACGATCCGGGAGCCCCCGTGCTGCCCTACCTGCTCTCGGCCGGCACCGACAACAAGGCCCTCAGGACCCTCGGCATCAAGGGCTACGGCTTCGCACCGCTCCGCCTCCCCGCCGACTTGGATTTTCCGGCCATGTTCCACGGCGTGGATGAAAGAGTGCCCCTGGACGCATTAGTGTTTGGCAGGCAGGTTTTGACGGACTTGCTCTCGAAGTACTAATCGGCCTTCGAGGCGATCACCAGCGGAAGCAGCACGCGTGGACCTCATCAATGCGATCATTCTGGGTCTTGTTCAGGGCCTGACCGAGTTTCTTCCGGTGTCTTCGAGTGCCCATATTTCGATCGTGGGCCAGCTCTTGGGCACGGGGGAGGACCCCGGAGCACAATTCACGGCGATTACCCAGATCGGTACCGAGCTCGCCGTCGTCATCTTCTTCTGGCGAGACATCGTGCGCATTATCGGCCAGTGGTCCCGGTCGCTCGTCGGCCGCGTGCCGCGCAACGATCCCGATGCCCGGATGGGATGGCTCATCATTCTCGGCTCGCTGCCGATCGTCGTGCTCGGTCTGGTCTTCCAGGACCAGATCGAAACCGTTCTGCGTTCGCTGTGGATCACCGCCTCGATGCTCATCGGCTTCGGCATCCTGCTCGGCATTGCGGACCACGTTGGCGCCAAGCGTCGTCGGCTGAACGACATGACGGTCGGCGACGGCGTCGTCTACGGATTCGCCCAGTCTCTCGCGCTGATTCCGGGCGTCTCGCGTTCCGGTGGCACGATCACCTTCGGTCTGTTCATGGGCTACGAGCGAGCTGCCGCCGCACGGTACGCCTTCCTGCTGGCCATCCCCGCCGTGTTGGGCAGCGGCTTCTACCAGATGTACAAATCCATTGCGGATCCCTGCCTGGCTGGAGCCACGAACTGCAAGCCGGAGATTTTCGGACCGCTGGAAACACTCGTCGCCACCGTCGTCGCCTTCGTCGTCGCCCTGTTCGTGATCAAGTTCTTCATGGGCTATATCTCCAAGCACAGTTTCCTCCCCTTCGTGATCTACCGCATCGTGATCGGGACGGTGCTCTTCGTGCTGTTGGCAACGAACGTCATCTCCGCGTAGTTAGGCTGGTTGCATGCGTGCATGGAAGCGACCAGATATCCCCTCACTACCAGGTCGCTCAGGCGCACCCTGGCTGCATGACACGGCCACGAACGGTTTGGTCGAAGCCAGGCCTGCTGATGTTGCGCGTCTGTATGTGTGCGGTATCACGCCGTACGACGCCACCCACCTCGGCCATGCGGCCACCTATCTGGCCTTCGACACGCTGCAGCGGGTCTGGCTCGACGCCGGTTTCCGCGTGCACTACGCCCAGAACGTCACCGATGTCGACGACCCGCTGCTCGAGCGTGCGATCGCCACTGGCGTGGACTGGCGTGAACTGGCGGAATCTCAGGTGGAGCTCTTCCGCACCGACATGGAAGCGCTGGGCATCATTCCACCCGACGACTATGTAGCCGTGACCGAGGTCATCGACGAGGTCGCCGCAGCGGTCACGAAACTCCGCGATGCCGGGTTGGCGTACGCGGTGGAGACTCCCGAGGCTGTCGCCGGAGCCGATGGCGCCGTCGGCTCCGACCTGTACTTCGACATCGTTGCCGCCCAGGAACTCACCGACTGGCGCCTCGGCGACGAGAGCAATCTCGACCGGGACACGATGCTGGCGCTTTTCGCCGAGCGCGGGGGAGACCCCGACCGTGAGGGCAAGCGCGATTCGCTCGACCCGATGCTCTGGCGGGCGGCCCGCGCCGGGGAGCCGCAGTGGGCATCGGCCGTCGGTGCCGGTCGTCCTGGCTGGCACATCGAATGCTCGGTCATCGCCTTGAAAGAGCTGGGAACCGACTTCACGGTTCAGGGCGGCGGCTCGGACCTCGTCTTCCCGCACCACGATATGAGTGCCGGACACGCCGCAGCCTTATCAGGGCATCCTCTCGCCGGCGTCTACAGCCACACCGGTATGGTGGCCTATCAGGGCGAGAAGATGAGCAAGTCACTGGGAAACCTTGTGTTGGTCTCCGGTCTGCGCAGCGGCGGAACCGACCCGCGCGCGATCCGTCTCGCCCTGCTGGCGCAGCACTATCGCACCAACTGGACCTGGACGGAGCCGCTCCTGCACGAGGCGGAGCACCGGCTGGCCCGTTACCGATCCGCCTTCTCCGCCGCGGAACCGACCGGGACGGCCTCAGCCGGTTCCGTCATCGAACGGGTCAGGGAATGCCTGAACAACGACCTCGACACGCCCGCGGCGCTGGCCGTTCTGGACTCCGCTGCCGACACGGGCGTCGACAACCCGGCACTGGCGGCTCTGGCGATCAGTGCCCTGCTCGGCGTGGACGTCACGAAGGCCTAGACGTTACCGGGCCATCGTGATGGCGTCAGCGTGACCTAGGCCGAGAAGTTGATCTTGACGCTGCTGCCGCGGGGAACGGATTGACCCGCTCCCGGCGTGACCTTGGTCACGGTGAACAGGCCGGGGGCGGCATCGGCAAAGATGTTGTAGTCGAGTTTCAAGCTCGCGTCTTCGAGAATCTGCTTAGCCTCGGACCACGGCTTTCCGACGACATCGGGTATCTGCACCGGTTCGGGTCCGCGGGAAATAGTCAACGTAATGGTCGCTCCGGTACGGACTGGAGCATCGGGCACGGCAGCCGATACGACATTGCCCTCAGGGACGCTGTCGCTGTAGGTCTGCTGGCCGGACGCGGCGACCAGTCCCTGGGCCGCGAGTGTCCTCGTTGCCTCCGCGACCGTTTTGCCGGCCACATCGGGAACTGAACCGAGGGAGACCACGAGGTTGACGTCGAGTCCCTGGAAGTACGCGCCGCCCTGCGATACGTCGACGTCGTCGCTCGCCCGAGTGGCCGAGAGCACGATTCCGGCCTTGGCCGAGCCGTCGAACACCGAGTCCACGGCGCCGACCGTGGCGAGAAGTCCGGTGATTTCCGCGGTCGCCGCCTCCTGACTGATTCCAGCCAAAGGGGGAAGGGTGATCGGCTGCAGGCCCAGCGATACGATGATCGTCACGACGCTGTCTTTCGGCACGCGTGTGCCGTCTCCCGGGTCGGTCGCGATCACGATGCCCTCTGGCACGTCGGCGCTGTAGGTCGTGCTTTGCGTGGACTCCAGTCCCACTGCCGTGAGCTGCGCGGCAGCATCCGCGGGGCTCAAGGCCACCACCATGGGCACTGCGATGTCGGAACCGGGGCCAGAGCCGAAGTACCAGCCGGTACCCCCGAGGGTCGCAGCGATCAGGAGAACGAGGGCAAAGAGCCAGAAGCCGCGCCCTTTTCGGCGTCTGGCTTTGGTTTCGAGGCGCGTGCTGTTGTCGGGCTGCTGCGGTCCCGCTCCGGTAGCCGTGAGCGGCCCGAGCACATTCGTCGGCGGCGTGCCACCGAGAATCTGTGTCTCGGCGTTAGCCGTGGCGGACGTGATGCTGGGAAGCATCATCGTCGGTTGCAACTCCGTCGGTTGCGATCCCGTCGGCTGTGCTGAGAGATCGGAGTGTCCGCGGCCGGCAAGGAGCTGATCGAGCATGACGCGCGCATCGCGAGGCCGTTGTTCCGGATCGCGTGCCGTGGCCCACTGCACGAGTTCGTCGAGGTCGCGCGGCGTGGACGGAACCTTGCTGCTGGGACGGGGCACGGTGTCGTTAGCGTGCTGGTAGGCGATCTGCATCGGAGCCTCACCCACGTACGGCTGTTCGCCGGTGAGCATTTCAAACGTCATGATACCGAGCGCATAGATGTCGCTTCGCGCATCGGCAATGCCTCGGGTCACGAGTTCGGGGGAGAGGTAGGCGATGGTGCCAAGCAGGGCCTGACCGGTCGCGGTGTTGTTGTTCACCGCTCTCGCCAGACCGAAATCGCTGATTTTGATGCGGCCGTCGTCGGCGAGAAGCACGTTTTCCGGCTTGATGTCCCGGTGCACGATTCCCGCCTTGTGAGCGGCTGCAAGTCCGCTCAGGACCGCCTCGAGTATGTCCACGGTCTGCTCCGGAGTGAGTTTTCCGTAGTCCTTGAGCAGGTCTCGCAGCGTGATCCCCGGGAGGTACTCCATCACGAGATACGCGGTGTCGGCATCCTGCCCCTGGTCGAAGACGTTCACGACGTTCGGGTGCGCCAGCCGCGCGGCAGAACGTGCCTCCTGAATGAACCGACTCTTGAACGCATTGTCGTCCGCGAGGTGGCCATGCATGATCTTGATCGCCACCCGACGTTCGAGTCGCAGATCGGTGGCGAGATAGACCGTCGCCATGCCGCCGCGAGCAATTCTGGAGCGCACCTGATATCGGCCGTCTATCAGACGGCCGATCATCTGGTCGGTCGGAGTTTCACTCACCAGTTGAGTCTAGAGAAGCTCGACCGCAACATCCTGCTAGAACGCCGCGCGCCGCCTCAACCGACAGGACTAGCCGAGCTGGCCGAGCCATGACCGGGCAGAGATCTCCCATTTCGCGTAGTGGTTCGGGAAAGCAGAAATCTGAACCGCTTGTGCGGCATCGGTGACCGTCATGGATTCCCAGCCGGCTATTTCGAGCAGGCCGCGGGTCACCCCGGGGTTGGGATTGCTGGGGCCCCCGAAGAACGCGAGGGTCGCTCGCGTCGGATCCAGGACCTGCTCGGGAGTTCCCCACCCCACGCTCGGCCGTTGCTGAAACAGGCCGAGCGAATCGCGATCGCCGTAATCAAGGTTCTTCAATCCCGATTCCTGTGCCGCGGCGGCCAGGGCGATGACGAGCCCGTAGTCCGAGACGCCCAGGGAACGGCCGACTGCCACAATGGTGGAGGCGTTCTGGCGCATCTCCGACGACAACGGCGTGACAGCCTCGGCGCGCTCGGCTGCGGCCAGCGCTTCGGGTGACGGAATGGTGAGCACCTGCCCGGGATAGATCATGCTTGACCATCCCAGTCCGTTTGCATCCAAAATGTCCTGCACTTTGACGCCCGCCGTCGCGGCGACGGCACTGATCGTGTCTCCGCTGGCGATTGTGTACTGCGATGCTGCCGGCGCGGTCGCCGGGGCCATAGGCGTGATGAACGCCGCGGGAACAATGGTGGCGGATTCGGCGGTGGGGAGCACGATGGACTGGCCGGGATAAATGACGCTGCTGCGCTCCAGTCCGTTCGCGGCGAGAACGACGTCGGTTGACAGTCCGTGCGCGGCTGCGATGCCGCCGATGGTATCGCCGCTCTGCACCGTGTGTGTCGACACCGGCGTCGATGGCGCGGCGGCCACGCTCGGTGCGGCTGCAGCGGAGAGGTTCAAAACCTGCCCGGGAAAAATCAACGCCGCTGAGTCGAGACCGTTGAGGGACAGTACGGCAGGAGTCGAGAGGCCGAAACGCGCGGCAATGCCACTGACCGTATCGCCCTGGGCGACGGAGTACTGCGCCGGCGCCGTCTCGGTTGCGGCCGACTTCGAGACACGGCCAGGCGCGCTCCGCGCGGACGAGTGATCGGCTCCGGCCTCGACGAATCGGGGATTAAGCGGCTTCTTCACAACCGCGGCGTGGGCCGGTGCGGCAAGATTCAGGCTGATGGCCAGCGTGCCGACAAGAACGATCGGAACCGTGAGAAGAGCACCCCGCCCTCGCCGTTCGGCGGGTTGTGCGCGCCGGGAGCGGTCAGTTTTCTCTGATGCGCCGCTCGTGGCGGGGATTCTGTGCACCTCGGTGGACATGGAACTCCTGTTCGTTCGTAACCCAAGCCCCGGGTCGAGGTTGACACAGATGATTAGTCGAGTCAATCAGTGTGACAGGTGTGTTCGTGACAGATCGCGCGATTCTTTCGCGAGTCATTTTGCGACTTCACAGAATCATGGGAAGCTTAAGACGTGACTGAAGAGTTTTCAGAGCCCGAGTGGCTCACTATCCCTGACCTTGTTGAGCTGCTCGGACTGACCCAAAGTCGGGTACGGCAACTGATCGACGACCATCATCTGCTCGCGATTCGCCGCGATGGCGTGCTTCAGGTCCCGGCAGATTTCTTGCGCGACCGTGCACCGCTTCCCGAGCTGCGTGGAACCATCTTCGTGCTGAATGACGACGGCTTCACCCCCGAGCAGGCGATGAGCTGGCTCCTCGACGTGGACGACAGCCTCGGGGTGGCGCCGATTGCCGCTCTCCGCGCCGGGCGCAAGGCCGAAGTTCGTCGGGTAGCCCAGGCTCTGGCCTAGCCCAGTCTCTGGCCTAGCCCAGTCTCTCGCTGAGCCCGGGCCTCGCGGCTGTCAGCACCTAAAACGCTCGCCGGGCGACCTTGTCGGCGAGCATTGTCAGTTGTGATCTGGCCGATGCCGAGATCGGCGCGGACTCCAGCACCGTGAGGGCTTCGCTGAGGTGCCGAGTGATGAGGTCTTCCACCCGATCAATGGCCCCGCTCTCCCTGATGATGCCCTGCAACACCTGGATTCGCGTCGCGTCGAGGTCCGGGTCGCCGAGATTCTCATCGAGAAGCCTGCGCTGGGAATCGTTCAGGTTCTGGCGCGCGAGGGCCACGAGAACCGTTCTCTTCCCCTCGCGAAGATCGTCGCCGCTCGGTTTTCCGGTCAGTGAAGAGTCTCCGAAGACTCCCAACAGGTCGTCCCGGAGCTGGTAGGCGATACCGAGCGGCAGGCCGAACGCACGGAGTGAGTTCAGCTGTTCGGCGCTTCCTCCTGCGAGTGCCGCCCCGATCACCAGGGGAGCCAGCACGCTGTAACGCGCGGACTTGAACTCGATGACACGCATTGCTCGGGCAAAAAGCTCGTCCTCCGGAGACGTTCGCCACGCACGCTCCTCAAGAATGTCCAGGTATTGGCCGGCGGTCACCTCGGTGCGCATGAGATTGAATTCCCGGCGGGCCTGACGGGCGGCCGCTGCATCGGGCAGCACGGCCAAGCCCTCGTCGAGCAACTCGTCGCTCCAGCCGAGTAGCAAATCGCCCAGCAAAATCGCCGCTGCTCGCCCGAATTCGACCGGTTCTCTGGCCCAGTTCTCCGATCGGTGCAGGTTCTCGAACAGCTTGTGCGCGGATGCGGCGCCGCGGCGGGTGTCGGAATTGTCGATGATGTCGTCATGTACGAGAGCGGCCGCGTGGAAGATCTCAAGGGCAGAAGCAGCCGACACGATGGGGGCGAGGTCTGCGTCGCGTGGGACACCCGCTTGGTGCGGTCGAGCAGGCCCGTCGCCCGCCGTCACGCTCCGCCAGCCCCAGTAACAGAACAGGGCCCGGAATCGCTTGCCACCGCTGAGAAACTGCCGAGAAAAGGCCACGAGTGGCGTCAGGTCGGAGCTGATCAGGGACACAATTGGATCGCGGGTAATGAGGAATTCGTCGATGCGGTATTGAACCAGATCTACCAGATGATTGCTTTCAGCCACTCGCCTAGCCTAGTCATCCCGACAGGGCTAGAATTGGGAATCAACCCGCTCGATCCCGAAATTGGAGGGAATGAGATGCCGCTTTCTGAACAAGAGCAGCGACTCCTCGAAGAGATGGAGCGTAGCCTCTATCACAACGATGCAGACTTTGTCGCAAGTGTCGGTGCGTCGCGCCTTCGACCGAACTACCGTTCGATCGCCATCGGTGTCCTTCTCGCTGTCGTGGGCATCGTCGCCCTGATTGCTGGCGTGGCCCTGCAGATGCTGTGGCTTGGCATCGTCGGTTTCGTGGTGATGTTTACCGGTGTGCTGTTGGCGTTGTCGCCTGGTAAGTCTATGAGGGGCATGCCGTCAGCGGCTGCTCCCGGCCGCCGCCCCGCGCAGGGACGTGCCGACCAGGGGTTCATGGATCGTCTGAACGCCCGCTGGGATCGACGCCAGGACGGTCAGTAGTCTTCTCGGCCTCGTGCGCACTGGCTCGATCGTGACCGTCATCTCACTCCTCTTCTATTTCTTTATGCTCTAATTTCTCACGCTCCACCCCGCCATCTTTATTCCACTGAGAAGGGCCGATCCTCGGATCGGCCCTTTTTTGTGCCCAAAATTCCGGTTGCGAGCGCCACGCCTCTCCCTTTTCCTCCACCCGGCAATGCCTTGTAATTATTGGTATCCCGAAGAATTTTTCTCGAATTCAGGGCACAATTCCGGAAAATGTGGGGGGTAGTGGAGTAAAGTGGAGCAACACCTGAATCCGGCCGGAAGAGAAGGGGTGATGCATGTTCCTTGGCACGTATGCCCCCAAGCTCGACGAAAAGGGACGCATCATCCTCCCCGCGAAATTCCGCGATGAGTTGTCCACCGGTGTCGTCATGACGCGTGGGCAGGAACACTGCATCTACGTATTCAGCTCGCGCGAGTTTGAGGACCTGCACGACAAGATCCGCCAGGCGCCCGTCACGAGTAAGCAGGCGCGTGATTACCTGCGCGTGTTTCTGTCCGGAGCAAGCTCCGAGACACCCGACAAGCAAAATCGGGTCACCATTCCAGCCAATCTCCGCAGCTACGCGGGACTTGATCGCGAGCTGACCGTCATCGGTGCCGGCAGTCGCGTCGAGATTTGGGACAGCGAGGCCTGGGCCACATATCTGGCCGAGCAGGAAACCTCATACGCCAACACGACGGAGGAGGTGATTCCGGGACTCTTCTAGCCCCTGACGCCTGACTCCCAGCCGTTCATGCCCTGACACACTTCCCCGGTGCCAGGACAGAATGGATGGGGATCAGGCGCCAGGGTCCAGCCCGGCATTATGGCCATAAACGAAATTCATACCCCGGTATTGCTCGAGCGGTGCATTGAGTTGCTCGCTCCGGCCCTCGCTGCCCCCGGTGCCGTTCTGGTGGACGCCACGCTCGGCATGGCAGGGCATGCAGAGGCCTTCCTGCAGCGTTTTCCCGCGCTGGTGCTGGTCGGTCTCGACCGTGACCCTGATGCCCTGGCGATTGCACGAGAACGCCTCGCCCCGTTCAGTGATCGCGTTCATCTCGTGCATACCGTCTACGACGGAATCCAGGAGGCGCTCCGTGGCCTGGGCATCCACGAGGTGAACGGTGTGCTCTTTGACCTCGGCGTGTCGTCCCTGCAAATCGACCGCGTCGAACGTGGGTTCTCGTATTCGAAGGATGCCCCGCTCGACATGCGCATGGACAACACCTCCGAATTGACCGCAGAGGTGATTCTCGCGACCTACAGCGAGAAAGACCTCCGGCGCATCTTCCAGGATTACGGCGAGGAGAAGCTGTCCTCCCGCTACGCGAAAGCGATCATCGAGACCCGTGACGAGGCACCGTTCACTCGATCTGCCCAACTGGTCGATGTGATCACGGCCGCCACGCCGGTTGTGGTGCAGCGGATGGGCCACCCGGCCAAGCGGGTGTTTCAAGCGCTTCGGATCGAGGTCAATCAGGAGCTGTCCGTTCTGGAGCGGGCGATCCCCGCGGCGCTGGATGCGGTCGGAATAGGTGGGCGCATTGTCGTTATGGCCTACCAGTCCCTCGAAGACCGCATTGTCAAGCGAGCCCTGGCCTCCGCGTCAGGCTCGACGGCACCGGCCGGACTGCCCGTCGAACTCCCGGAACATAAGCCGGTCTTCAGGCTGCTGCTCCGCGGGGCGGAATTGGCCTCCGAGTCAGAAAAAGCGGAAAACCCGCGCGCAACACCCGTGCGGCTTCGAGCCGCTGAGCGATTGAGGAGGGCCGAATGAGAGACAATCTTGCACGCGTACCGCAGGCGGCCGAACCGCTTCGTCAGAGCAAGGCGGCGGGTACACCGCGTCGGTTCGAAATTGTGGCTCCGAACACACGGCGTCACACGCGTCCCCGCATCTTCTATGCCTTCACCGCCATTGCCGGCATCGGCGCGATCATCGTCGCACAGCTTCTGCTGAGCATCGGCATCTCTCAGGGTGCCTACGAGATTTCGACCCTGACGTCCAGCCAGGCCGAGTTGACGCGCACGACAGCCAGTGTCAATGCCGACCTCGTGCGCGTGTCATCGCCGCAGAGCCTGGCCGCGAACGCGGAGGCCCTCGGCATGGTGAGCAACTCCAATCCTGTCTACCTGCGTTTGTCGGACGGCGCCGTCCTCGGTGCTCCCAGCTCAGCGTCAGGTTCCCAGTCCGGTTCGGCGAGTCTCGTTCCCAACGCTCTTCTCGGAGATAGCATCGTGCTGAGTAAGGCACCAGCGGGCGCCGCCGGCACCGGCGTCGCCGCAGGCACGGCCGGGGCCGCTGTGGCCCCGGTTGTCGAGGTCAGCAGCGCACCCGTTGTCCCGGCCGGCTTGCCTTCTCCGACCACTCGATAGCGGTACCCAACGCTGCAGAATCTCCGGCAGCGTGACCAGTCACTGTGAACAGACGAAGCGTGAGCGTGTGCGGCCCCAGGCCGAGGTGAGGAATTGACCGTGCCGAAGAACACCGGACCGACCAGGCCGATAAACGGCCGATCTGAACGGCGACGCGTCGCAGGCACCATCGTCGTGCTCATGCTCGTGATTTCTGTTTTTGTCGTCAAGCTCGTGGACATTCAGGTCGTGCGGGCGGAGGCGCTCACTGCTGACTCGGTGGGAAACCGGTCGGTGGACCAGACCGTCTATGGGACACGCGGGGGAATCGTTACCGAGGGCGGCGTCGTTCTTGCGGAGTCTGTGATGCGGTACGACATTACGGTCTCTCCGAAAAATGTCGCGGAGTTTACGCGCGTTGTCGACGGCAGTACCAAGGGAGCCGTCGTCACGGTCGCTCAGGCCGCCGCGGAAATCGGCGCGGTCACCGGTCAGACGGGTGACGCGATTCAGCTCATCATTTCCGATGCTCTTGCCGCCGACCCCAATTCAGACTTCGCCTACATCACCAAGCAGGTCAACGTGGACTCCCTGCGTGCCATCAACGAGCTGCGTATTCCCTGGCTGTACCCCCGGACACACCCGAGCCGCGAATACCCGAACGGAGCAGTCGCCGGCAACCTCGTCGGCTTCGTGTCGGGGGAGGGGCAGGCGCAGGCTGGTCTCGAAATCGGCCAGGATGCCTGCCTTGCCAGTAAGGACGGTACGGAGACTTATCAAAAAGGCGCGGATGGCGTTCGGCTCCCCGGGAGCAGTTTCACCACCGCGGCGGCCGTCGACGGCGGCGATGTGGTCGTGTCCATAGACTCCGACCTGCAGTTCTTCGTACAGCAAACCCTCGCGGCGCGCGCGCAGGAGACGGGCGCGGCCTGGGGGACGGCGGTCGTTCAGGACGCCAAAACCGGCAAGCTGCTTGCGGTGGCGGACTATCCATCCGTCGACCCCAACAACGTTGGGGGAACCACAGATCCCAGTGACCGTGGATCGAGGGCATTCAGAAACTCCTTTGAACCCGGGTCCACCTTTAAGGCGCTGACCGCTGCGTCCGTTCTCGATGCCGGCGTCGCGGACCTGAACTCGGAGGTCCTCGCTCCCTATCGCTACCTCCCGGCCGACGGTGGCAATATCAACGACAGTCACCAACACCCCGATCAGAATATGACGCTGTCGGATGTACTGATCGACTCCTCCAATACCGGCATGTCCAAGTTCGGCGAGATGCTCACCAGCGAGCAGCGCTACGACTACATGACCAAGTTCGGCGTCGGCACGGCGACCAGTTCCGGCTTTCCCCGCGAGGATTCCGGCATCCTGCATCCCTGGCAGGAGTGGGACGCTCAGACGAACTACGCAACCATGTTCGGCCAGGGGCTGACAACAACGGCCATCCAGGTTGCGAGCATGTACCAGACGATTGCCAACGGCGGCGTGCACATGCCTGTGCAGCTCGTGGAAGGCTGCCGACAGAAGGACGGCACCGTGACCAACCAACCCGACTCGACCGGGTCTCGGGTCCTGTCAGACAAGGCCGCACACGAGACGTCGGACGTTCTCGAGATGGTCTACAACAACAGCTGGGTGCACAACATGTGGAACATACCCGGCTATCGGGTTGCCGCAAAAACGGGAACCGCTCAGATGCCCGATGGCAAGGGTGGATACTCCAAGGGGTACCTGGTGTCGGTTTCGGGCTTCGCCCCGGCCGACGATCCGCAGTATGTCGTTTCGGTCAGCCTCGCCGATCCTGTTAATATGAATACGTCCGCCGCACCCGCCCCGATCTTTCAGGAGGTCATGAGCCAGGTGTTGAAAAAATACCGGGCGGTGCCATCGGGGGATCCAGCCCCCGTCCTCCCCACTGCCCGTTGAGAAAGTGAGCCCCGTGACCAATTTGGCACCTTCGGCTCTTCGTCCCCAGAACCCCGTTCCGCGGTCGTTGTCGGGACTCGTCGATGAATTTAACCTTGACGTCAGCGGCGAGATCGCCGGGGTGTATGTCACCGGCGTGAGCCTCAGCTCGCGCACGGTTCAGCCAGGTGACCTCTACGTCGGCGTACCCGGCCAGCACAGCCACGGGGCATCCTTCGCGCGGGCTGCGGCGGACGCTGGCGCAGCGGCCGTGCTCACCGATGAAGCGGGCGCCCTCCTTGCTGCGGACTGCGGGCTGCCCGTTATCGTGACGGAAAATGCACGTGCCGCCCTGGGCACGGTGGCGGCTTGGATATACCGAACGAGTGAGAATCCGGCCACGCTTTTTGCTGTGACGGGAACCAACGGCAAGACGAGTGTCGTCTACCTGCTTTTCGGGATCCTCAACCAGCTCGGTGTCACGTCGGGGCTCACGTCCACGGCCGAGCGTCGCATCGGCGATCTGGCCGTCACAAGTTCATTGACCACGCCGGAAGCCAGTGAGCTTCACGCCCTCCTCGCGCGGATGCGAGAGGCCGAGGTGCGCGCAGTCGGCATTGAAGTATCCGCACAGGCACTGAGTCGTCACCGCGTCGACGGTCTCCTGTTCGATGTCGCGGCCTTTACCAATCTCAGCCACGATCACCTCGACGATTACTCCGCGATGGACGACTACTTCAGGGCCAAACTCGAGCTCTTCACCCCGGATCGTTCGCGGCGTGGCGTCATCACCGTCGACTCCGAATGGGGTCGACGTATCGTCGACGAATGCCGGATTCCTGTCACGACGATCAGCAATCGTGCGGAGGTGCCGGCGGACTGGCGAATGACGGTCGTCGGGGAAAACGCGGCGTACACCGAGTTCGTGCTGGAAGGTCCGGATGGGCGGCGCCTGCAGAGCCGAGTCCCGCTGATGGGGTGGTACATGGCGGCGAATGCTGCTCTCGCCATAGTCATGCTCGTGGAATCCGGCGTCGATCTGGACCTGATTGCACACACGCTCGAGCGCGACGGAGGAATCGAAGCGTACATCCCAGGCCGGGCAGAACTGATCTCGGGGGATCACGGACCGCTCGTCTACGTGGATTACGGGCATAGTCCGGATGCGTTTCTGAACACTCTGGCGGCGATCCGAAAATTCACCCCGGGCCGCCTCATTATGCTTTTCGGTGCCGACGGAGATCGCGATACCACCAAGCGCGCCGATATGGGCGCTATCGCGGCGAGGGGAGCGGATGTCGTGGTTGTCACGGACTTCCATCCCCGGTATGAAGATCCGGCGAGCATCCGTGCAACGCTCCTCGCGGCAGCGCGGGAGGCCGTGCCCACTGGCGAGTTTTACGAGGTGCCCAATCCCCGCGAGGCCTTCCGGAAGGCTTTGTCTCTTGCCGGTGAGGGCGATGCCATCCTGTACGCTGGCCCGGGCCATGAAAACTACCATGAGGTTGCTGGTGTCAAAATCCCCTATTCAGCTCGCGACGATTCTCGCCAGGCGCTCCGCGACGCGGGGTGGCTGTAAATGATCGCCCTGTCCAGACGACAGATTTCCGAGGCCGTGCTCGGTGTCCTGCACCTCCCCGCTGGAGACGTTGACGACGGCTCGGCCGTGTCCGGCAGCGTGCAGACAGACTCCCGGGAAGTGACCCCGGGGTCGATCTTCGTCGCCAAACCGGGTGCGGTGACCGATGGCCATCTGTTCGCACCGGTCGCGGTGGACCGCGGAGCGGTGCTTCTCATCGTCGAACGTCTGCTTGATCTTCCGGTTGCCCAGATTGTGGTCGCGGACGTGGTGGTCGCCTTGGGCGCCCTCGCCGCTGACGTCGTCGCCAGGGTGCGCTCCGAGGGACGCCTGAAAGTTGTCGGCGTCACGGGTTCGAACGGCAAGACGACGACCAAGAACCTCCTTCGCGAGATCCTCGAACGGGTGGGTCCGACCGTTGCACCGCGTGGGTCCTTCAACAACCAGGTCGGTGCGCCGATGACGATGCTGGAGGTCACACACGAGACCGAGTATCTGGTCGTCGAGATGGGAGCAAGCGGGATCGGCTCCATCCGACGGCTTGTGGACCTCGCGCGACCGGACGTGGGTATCGTCCTCACGGTTGGCCTCGCCCACGCCGAGGAATTTGGTGGACTCGATGCAACCGTTCGGACCAAGTCCGAGATGGTGACCGAACTCCTGCCGACGGATGTCGCGGTGCTGAACGCGGACGACCCTCGGGTCGCGGCGATGAACGCCGTGACGCGCGCCCGGGTGGTCTTCTTCGGCGAATACGGCGCCGCTGTTGTGCGCGCCACCGATGTGCGGTCCAGCCGCCTCGGCACGACATTCACTCTGCATCTCGCTTCGGGTGAAAGCAGCCCCGTGACCTTCGCTGTGCTCGGGGAGCACCACGTGACGAACGCACTGGCTGCTGCTGCCGCGGCCGAGGTTCTCGGCGTACCCCTCGGCACGATTGTGGCAGCGCTTGAATCCGTCAGAAAAGCGGAGCGCTGGCGGATGGAGGTGCTGGGAGGCCGTGACGGCGTCACCGTGATCAACGACGCCTACAACGCGAGCCCGGACTCCATGACGGCCGCCCTCAAGACCCTCGCTCAAATCCAGGAACCGGGAAGCCGCACGATCGCGGTGCTCGGTGAGATGGCTGAGCTCGGCGCACTCGCGGGCGAGGAGCACGACCGCGTCGGACTCCTCGCCGTACGGCTGAACATTTCCCAGGTGGTCGTGGTGGGCGCAGGCGCGCGTCGAATGCACATCAGCACCATCAACGAAGGATCCTGGGACGGTGAATCCGCCTACGTTGACACGGCGGAGGAAGCCTTCGAGCTGGTACGCACGATCGTGCGCCCCGGCGACACCATTCTGGTGAAATCATCGAATTCCGCGGGACTGCGTTTCCTGGGCGACCGGTTGGGAGACCTTTTCTCGTGAGAGCACTACTGCTGGCAGGCGCCTTATCGCTCGCCTTCACCCTTTTTCTGACTCCGCTGTTCATCCGGCTTTTCCACAAGCTGGGCTGGGGACAGTTCATCCGGGACGACGGACCGAAGAGCCACCACGCCAAGCGTGGAACGGCCACCATGGGTGGAATCATCCTGATCCTCGGTGTGGTGATCAGTTTCTTCACGGCCAAGCTGACCCAGGGCGAGCCGATTACCGCCTCGCCGCTTCTGGTCTTGTTCATGATGGTGGGTCTCGGGCTCGTCGGCTTCATCGACGATTTCCTCAAAACCAGGAACCAGCGGAGCCTCGGGCTCGGTGGATGGTCGAAGATTGCCGGTCAGGTCATTGTCGCCGGTGTCTTTGCCTGGCTGTCGCTTCAATTCCCGAACAGGAACGGGCTGACCCCAGCCTCGACGCACATCTCGTTCATTCGCGACACGCCGCTGGACTTCATGAGTCTCGGAGCCGTTGCCGGGCTGATCCTCTTCGTGCTGTGGATCTGCGTGATCGTGGCCGCCACATCCAACAGCGTGAACGTCACCGATGGTCTCGATGGGCTTGCCACCGGTTCGTCGATCCTCGCCATCGGTTCCTTCATCGTCATCGGGTTCTGGCAGTTCAACCAGTCCTGTTTCAACGGGGGCGCCGACGCTACCGACCTCTATCGGTGCTACGAGATTCGTGACCCGCTCGATCTGGCCGTCGTATCAGCCGCCATCGTCGGCGGACTCATCGGGTTCCTGTGGTGGAACACGTCCCCGGCGAAGATATTCCTGGGTGACACCGGATCCCTGGCAATCGGTGGCGCACTCGCGGCCTTGGCCATCCTCAGCCGCACCGAGCTCCTGCTCGTCCTCATCGGAGGCCTGTTCGTCATCGAATCCGGTTCCGTGATTGTGCAACGCGCGTACTTCAAGGCCACCAGGGGAAAGCGAATCTTCCTGATGAGCCCGATTCATCATCACTTCGAGCTCAAGGGCTGGGCAGAGGTCACCGTCGTTGTGCGCTTCTGGATCATCGGCGGGCTCCTCGTCGCTGCGGGCGTCGGCACGTTCTACCTCGAGTGGCTCTCGGCGGTGCCGACAGAATGACGCACGAGACGATGGCCGGCGACCCCATGGATGATGATCGGATCGCGGCCCGTGCGGCGCGTCTCGCCACCCTGACCAGCTGGCATGCCGACTGGTCAGCACTGCGGGTGGCTGTACTCGGCCTCGGCGTTACGGGCTTCGCCGCTGCCGACACCCTTGCTGAACTGCGCGCGGATGTGCTCGTCGTCGCGTCGGGAGCTCCCGACGAGCGCACTCAACTGCTCAACGTTCTCGGGGTCGCGCTCGTGCAGTCGGATCTCTCTGACGTTCCGGGAGAGCTCGTCGCGCACCGCCCGGAACTCCTGATTGTGTCTCCGGGGTTTCACCCCGACCACCTACTGCTGCGGTGGGCGGCGGCGAACGGCATCGCCGTCTGGGGCGACATCGAGCTGGCATGGCGTCTCCGGGACAAGGTCGGCATTCCCGCCGAATGGCTGCTGGTCACCGGGACGAACGGCAAGACGACGACGGTGCAGCTGGCCGCCACCATGCTGGCGGCCGCGGGGCACCGCGTGGCGCCGTGCGGCAACATCGGTGTGCCCGTACTCGACGCCATCCGTGACCCGCAGGCTGGGACGTGCTCGTCGTCGAACTCTCGAGCTACCAGCTGCACCACCTTCCGCGCTCAGGGCCGGGGGCACTCGCGCCGTGGTCGAGCCTCTGCTTGAACGTGGCGGACGACCACCTTGACTGGCACGGTTCCGTGGAGGCGTACCGCGAGGCGAAGGCCACGGTCTACTGGAACACGGGCGTGGCGTGCATCTACAACAAGGCCGACACGGCGACCGTGCAGATGGTCGAAAACGCCGAGGTGCGGGAGGGGGCGCGCGCCATCGGCTTCGGCCTCAGCGTGCCCGGTCCCAGCGAGCTGGGCATTGTCGAGGGAATCCTGTGCGATCGGGCGTTCCTCGACGATCGCTTCGAGCGCGCCCTCGAACTGACGACCGTGGCCGACCTCGCGACCGTCGGGCTGGGAGCGCCGCACGTCGTGGCGGATGTTCTGGCCGCCAGTGCCCTGGCACGGTCCTTCGGCGTCGACCCCGGCACCATTCGCGACGCACTCCGAACCTTCCACCTCGATGCCCACCGCATTGAAGTCGTCGCCCTCCACAACGATATCCAGTGGATCGACGATTCCAAGGCGACCAACCCCCATGCGGCTGATGCGTCCCTCGCCGCTTTTGACTCTGTCGTGTGGATTGTCGGGGGACTGCTCAAAGGCGTCGATGTGAGTGATCTCG
Source organism: Cryobacterium sp. MLB-32 (assembly GCF_000738085.1). Classification (GTDB taxonomy): domain Bacteria; phylum Actinomycetota; class Actinomycetes; order Actinomycetales; family Microbacteriaceae; genus Cryobacterium. The sequence goes on along the minus strand of NZ_JPRS01000027.1, from coordinate 8,272 downwards.
TGCGCAAGCACGCGCCACGCCTGTCCGGGGCCATCCTCATCGGTGTGGACAGGACCGCGTTGCGGGATGCATTTGCGCGACACGCGCCGCTGGTGCGCGTTTTTGAGATCGATTCGGATGACACTGAAGATGTGATGCTGAGTGCCGTGAGTATGGCCGCTACCGTCGCACAGCCGGGCGACGTCGTGCTGCTGGCCCCGGCTGCTGCGTCGATGGACCAATTCGACAGCTATGCGGCGCGCGGCGCAGCGTTCAACCAGGCGGTACATACATTTCTCGGAAGGTGACGACGTGAGCACACCTCCGCACACCCGAACACCGCGTCCGAGCGGGTCATCGGTTCGGAGCGCTCGCGCCCCGTCGGCGATACGTCCGCCGTCTTCCGGCCGGGCCGGCTCCGCGGCGCCGACCGCTTCCGTGGGCCAGCCGTCTTCCCCGCTGACGGCTGCCTCGGCTCGGATCACGCTCGGCCGAGTCTTCAAGGCCGAGTCCGGCAACTACTTCCTTCTCCTCGGCACGACGCTCTTTCTCGTCGCCTTCGGCCTCGTCATGGTGCTCTCGTCGTCGTCCGTGGATTCCTACCTTGCCGATGCCGGTTTCTTCGGAGGGCTGTTGCGTCAGGGAGGCTTCGCGCTGATCGGGGTGCCGCTCATGCTGGTGGCGAGCCGAATGCCGCTCACCTTCTGGAAGCGGATCGCGTGGCCGGCGCTTCTTTTCACGTCTTTTCTCCAATGCCTCGTGGTTTTCACCCCCATGGGATACGAGATCGCCGGGAACACGAACTGGTTGTCGATCGGTGGCGTCCAGTTCCAGCCCTCTGAAGGCATCAAAATGGCGCTCGTCATCTGGCTCGGGATGATACTCGACCAGAAGAAGAACCATCTCGATGACTGGCGGCACGTTTTCATCCCCGTCTTCGGCGTGGGCGGCGGCGCCATCTTGCTCGTAATGATCGGCGGAGACCTCGGAACCGTCATGATTATGGCCGGCATCTTGTTCGGAGCGCTCTTCTTCGCCGGCGTGAAGCTGCGACTGCTCCTGATTCCCGTTGCTGCGGGGATAGCCGGTGCCCTTGTGCTCGCGCTCACGAGCAGCAACCGCCTGACCCGGATCATGAGCTTCGTCAACGAGGGCTGCGACCAGGTGAGCGGTGCCATCTCCTCCAATTGCTGGCAGCCGCTGCACGGCACCTGGGCGCTGGCCAACGGCGGGATTCTGGGCGTCGGCCTCGGTAATTCCAAGGCCAAATGGTCCTGGCTGCCGGCTGCGGACAATGATTACATTTTCGCCATTGTGGGCGAAGAACTGGGACTGATCGGCGCCATCGTCGTACTCGGCATGTTCATCCTGCTCGCCTTCGCGTTTCTTCGCATCATGCGCTCGAGCACGTCGGTGATGGCACGCATCACCACGTCCGCCGTCATGGTGTGGATCATTGGACAGGCCTTTGTCAACATCGGAGTGGTGCTCGGTGTCTTCCCCGTGCTCGGGGTCCCTCTGCCCTTGATCTCAGCCGGAGGCACCGCCCTGCTCACCACACTCATGGCGATCGGAATCGTGCTGTCCATCGCGCGGGGACAGCAATCAGGAAGTAACAGACGATGACCACATACCTCCTGGCCGGCGGCGGGACCGCCGGCCACGTCAATCCGCTGCTCGCCGTCGCGGACGCCCTCCGCGCACGGGAACCCGACGCGGTGATCATCGCCCTCGGTACGAAGGAAGGGTTGGAGGCGCGTCTGGTGCCGGCCAGGGGCTACGAGCTCGCCTACGTGCCCCGTGTGCCGTTCCCGCGACGTGTCAACCGGCAGGCCCTGAGCTTTCCCGGTCGATTCCACCGTGCCGTGTCCGGAGTTGCGGACCTCATCCGATCACGCAACGTCGACGTCGTCGTCGGCTTCGGCGGATTCGTCTCCACCCCGGCGTATCTCGCCGCCCGGCGGATGCGTGTCCCGATCGCCATCCATGAAGCGAACGCCAAACCCGGCCTCGCGAACAAGCTTGGTGCCCTGTTCACCACGCAGGTGGGGGTCGCGTTTGCGGGAACACGCATCAGACACGCGCAGTTCGTGGGCATGCCGCTTCGTCCCGAAATTGAGACGCTGGACCGCACAGCAGTGCGAGGCGAAGCGGAAGATTTTTTCGGCCTTCAGCATGATCGCAAGACCCTGCTCGTCACCGGGGGATCGCTGGGTGCCCGCCGGCTCAACAACACCATCGTGCAGTCGGCGTCGGCGCTGATCGGCGCCGGTTGGCAGGTGCTCCACATCACCGGGGAACGTGGCGAGGTCAGCGACCCTGAGCTGGACCACTACCGCATGATCGCCTATTGCGATCGAATGGACCTCGCCCTGGGAGCCGCGGATTTCGCCGTGTCCCGGGCCGGTGCCGCCACCGTCAGTGAACTGTGCGCCCTCGGACTCCCTGCCGTGTACGTGCCGTATCCCGTGGGGAACGGTGAGCAACGATTCAACGCGGCCGACGCCGTACGCGTGGGAGGTGCCATTCTCGTGGACGACGCGCGGTTCCTGCCGGACTGGGTGAGCCAGGAGCTCCTGCCGCTGTTAGGGGACGGCCTGCGCGTCGGTACCATGGGCAGGGCAGCGGCGTCCGTCGGTGTGCGCGACGGATCCGCGCGAATGCTGGACCTCATCCGGCAGGCCCGCTAACTCCTCTGCGGCCCCGCAGCGCGTAACGTTGTTCACACAGCACCTCCTGCATCTGTTTTGCCACCAAGCCGAGAAGAGCGTACACAATCGTGATTAAACCCGACCTCACCCTGACCATCGGCGACGATCTCGGCGCGGTGCACTTCGTCGGAATCGGCGGGTCCGGTATGAGCGGCATCGCCCGGCTGTTTCTCCGACAGGGGCACACCGTGACCGGATCCGATGTTCGCGACTCGGACAATGTGCAGGCCCTGCGCGACCTGGGCGCCACAATAAGCATCGGGCATGACGCAGCCAATGTCGGCGACGCTGACACGCTCGTCGTCACGGGCGCGCTGTGGCAGGACAACCCGGAGTACGTCCTGGCCAACGAGCGTGGCATTCCCGTGCTGCACCGTGCGCAGGCGCTCGCCTGGCTGATTCACCACCAGCGACTCGTCGCCGTGGCCGGTGCCCACGGAAAGACCACGTCAACGGGCATGATCGTGACAGGGCTGCTCGGCCTCGGCCACGATCCGAGCTTCGTCAACGGAGGTGTGATCGAGTCGCTCGGTGTCAGCTCCGCGGCTGGCACGGAAGACCTCTTCGTCGTCGAAGCCGACGAATCCGACGGTTCATTCCTTCTGTACAACACGAGCGTTGCCCTGGTGACCAATGTCGATCCCGATCACCTCGATCATTACGGTTCTTTGGAGGCATTCGAAGCCGCGTTCGTGGAGTTCTCGCGACAGGCCACCGAGCTGGTGGTGATCTCCTCCGACGACGTCGGGGCAGTGCGCGTCACGAAGAGCCTCCGCGACCGCACGGTGATCACGTTCGGGGAGGATGCCGCGGCCGACGTGCGTGTGCACTCGATCGTGACCGACGGACCGGTCTCATTCGCTGTCAGCTGGCAGGGCGTGGACTACGCCACGACCCTCCGCATTCCGGGCACGCACAATGCCATCAATGCGGCCGGGGCTTTCGCTGTTCTTGTGGGCCTCGGACTCGCTCCACAGGCTTCTCTGGATGCCATCTCCCAATTCGGCGGGACGGAACGCCGCTTCGAGCTGCACGGGACCGTTCGTGGCGTAAGCGTCTACGACGATTATGCTCACCACCCCACGGAAGTGGCCGCGGCCTTGTCGGCCGCGCGCACCGTCGTCGGAACCGGGCGAATCATTGCCGTTCACCAGCCCCACCTCTACAGCCGTACCAAGCTCTTTGCGCAGGAATTTGCCGAGACGCTGGAGAGCCATGCCGACCAGACCATCGTTCTCGATGTATATGGTGCCCGTGAAGACCCGATGCCCGGTGTGACCGGAGCCCTTGTTGCCGGGCGCTTCCAGGACCCCTCCCGGGTGGCCTTCGTTCCGGATTGGCAGGATGCCGCCACGTACCTGGCCTCGATTGCCCGGGATGGTGACTTCGTCGTGACGCTGGGCTGTGGCGATGTGTACCGCATTGTGCCGCAGCTGCTTGAGGCGCTCAGCGCGACGAGCGACTGAGTACCCTCGTCGTATGAGAAGACCAGGGTCTCCCGGACATCCGTCCCCTGCCGCTGAACCAGCGGGAGGGAAGAAACGCTCGGGCGCCGGCGGGGCGACGTCCGGGCGGCGCACGGACAAGGCCGACGCGCATACCGAACCGATACCCGTGCAGGGACACAAGTCGGATTCCACGCCGCTGGCTCCGGTCTCGGGAATCCGCTCCGGTGAGCGTGCACAGGCCACCGGACAACCGGGCGTCGCTGTCGCCCACGCCGTGTTGCGTGCCGCTCGACGCGCGCGCAAGCGATTCGAGCGCGCCGAGGTCCGCCGTTTCACCTGGCGGTCACGACGTCGACGGATCACGTGGCTGGTTACGCTCGGCTCGATCGTCGTCGTGCTGGGAGCCGTCATCGGCGCGGCATACTCGCCGTTGATGGCCCTGCGCACCATCGAGGTCGTCGGCACCGATCGGGTCTCCTCGGAGCAGGTCGTCGAGGCACTCAGCGATCAGCTGGGGACGCCTCTGCCGCTTATTGATTTCCCCCGGGTCAAGTCTGAGCTGTCGGGGTTCATTCTGATCAAGAGTTTTGTCACGGAAAGCAGACCTCCCGGGACGCTCGTCGTGCGCATCGTGGAACGAGACCCGATCGGTGTCATCACGTCTGACGCTGGTTTCGACCTTGTCGATGCCGCCGGCGTTGTGATCGACAGCACCGTAGACCGACCGGAGGGGTATCCACATATCGACTCGCCGGACGGAGTCGGCAGCGCCGGGTTCCTGGCGGCGGGAGAAGTCATCCACGCCCTGCCCGCGGGTATTCGTTCCGAATTGGATTCGGTACAGGCGGCCACTACGGACGATGTGACGCTCAACCTTGCCGGTGGAGCCAAGGTCGCTTGGGGGAGCGCGGAGCGATCCGAGTACAAGGCCGTCGTGCTGGCTGCCCTGATGGTGGGGCACCCGGTCGGGAGCGTCAATGAATACGATGTAACCTCACCGGATAGCGCTGTGGTCCGGTGACACGGAAAAAACGTGCACACTTCGCGACACGCGGGCGCGCCTCCCCAGACGGCGCTCCGTCACGCATAACTTCGAAATCAGCAATTGCATACTCAGCATAACTTTAAACTTCCAGTAAAGGTTTAGGGTTCCACCGGAGGCCGGACGTGTCAAACAACCAGAATTATCTAGCGGTCATCAAGGTCGTCGGCATCGGCGGTGGCGGCGTCAACGCCGTCAACCGCATGATCGAACTCGGGCTCCGTGGAGTCGAGTTCATCGCGATCAATACCGATGCCCAGGCGCTTCTGATGAGTGACGCCGACGTGAAACTCGACGTCGGTCGCGACCTCACTCGCGGACTGGGTGCAGGAGCAGACCCGGAGGTTGGCCGTCGTGCCGCCGAGGATCATGCCGAGGAAATCGAAGAGGCGCTGGCCGGGGCCGACATGGTCTTTGTCACGGCCGGTGAGGGTGGCGGAACGGGCACCGGCGGCGCTCCCGTTGTCGCTCGAATCGCCAAGTCGATCGGTGCGCTCACGATCGGTGTCGTCACCAAGCCCTTCGGCTTCGAGGGCAAGCGCCGTCAGGCCCAGGCCGAGACCGGCGTCGCCTCCCTGAAGAACGAGGTTGACACCCTCATCGTCGTGCCGAACGACCGCCTCCTGGAAATCAGCGACCGCGGGATCAGCATGCTCGAGGCCTTCGCAACCGCGGACCAAGTTCTGCTGGCCGGCGTTCAGGGCATCACCGACCTGATCACGACTCCCGGATTGATCAACCTCGACTTCGCCGATGTGAAGTCCGTGATGCAGGGTGCGGGTTCGGCCCTCATGGGTATCGGATCGGCCCGCGGCGCCGACCGCGCCATCAAGGCGGCCGAGCTCGCCGTGGCATCGCCGTTGCTCGAAGCGAGCATCGATGGCGCACACGGAGTTCTCCTGTCTATCCAGGGCGGATCCAACCTCGGAATCTTTGAAATCAACGACGCCGCGCGGCTCGTGCAGGAGGCCGTCCACCCGGAGGCCAACATCATCTTCGGTGCGGTCATTGATGACACTCTCGGCGACGAGGTGCGCGTGACTGTCATCGCTGCGGGATTCGACGGCGGTGAGCCCGGGGCCAAGGCCGTTGAGGTTCGCCGCGCCGACCTGGTGGCTGCTGGAGTGGCTGCCGGAGTGAGCACCGTCCCGGGTGCTGCCGGTGCGACGTCAACCGAATCGGGTCCGAGTAACTCCGGTTCCTTTACGGAGGGCGAACTCGCCTCGTCGGTGTCCGGTTCGGTCTGGTCCGGCGCTGACTCCACGTCCACTGGGTCCGCGGCTGTCGACCCTGCCTTCGAAGAAGAGTCCGATGACCTGGACATCCCCGATTTCCTCAAGTGATTCTGTCGGGTCGCCCCTGACCGGGCTGGCCGACCGTCTCGAATCCGTGCGCGACGGAATCGCCGACGCTGCGCGGATGGCCGGGCGGGATACGGACGGCATCACGACGATCGTCGTGACGAAGTTCCAGCCCGTCAGCCTCATCGAGGAGCTTGCAACGCTCGGGGTTCGCGACGTCGGGGAGAACCGACACCAGGAAGCCCAGGCCAAGGCGGCCGAGCTGGCGAGCCTCAACCTGAATTGGCACTTTGTCGGTCAAATCCAGAGCAAGAAGGCCCGACAGGTGCGGTCATACGCGCGAGTCATTCATTCGGTCGACCGCCCGGGTCTGGTCGATTCTCTTGCGTCTGACGAATCCGTGGTCGACTGTTTTATCCAGGTCAACCTGACGGATGATCCTGCCCGCGGCGGGGTTGCTGCCGTCGACCTCCTCCCGCTTGTCGACAGGGTGCTGGGCGCGCCAGGACTGCGTTTACTGGGGCTCATGGCCGTGGCTCCTGTGAACAACGGCGAGCCGGAGTCGGAGCCACGCCGAGCGTTTGCCCACGTGCGCGAGCTGAGTGACGGCATCAGACGGAACGCCCCCGAGGCGAGCGCCCTGTCCATGGGAATGAGTCAGGACTATGCCGCCGCTATCCTCGAAGGGGCGACACACCTAAGAATTGGTACGGCAATAACCGGCAAACGCCCGGAACACAGTTAATCTCAACAGAGAAGCAAACCAACACGGAGGTCGACATGTCCAACCCGCTCAAGAAAACCATGGTCTATCTGGGTCTGGCAGACGAAGAGCTTGAGTACGCGGCGCCCGCCGCGGCTCACGTTGCTGCTGTCCCAGCCGCACCCGAGCGCTCCAGCCACGCCAACTCAGGGCATGGCAATTCCGCTCAGAGCAACGCCGGGCGCGCTCCGGTCACCCCGTTGCGTAAAACGTCGACCCCCCAGAATGTGGCTGCGTCCGAAATGAACGAGATTCTCACCGTCCACCCGCGCCAGTACCGCGACGCACAGGTCATCGCCGAGTCCTTCCGTGAAGGCATCCCGGTCATCATCAACCTCTCGCAGATGAGCGACGCCGATGCTCGTCGCTTGATTGACTTTGCCAGCGGGCTGTCTCAGGGACTGTACGGAAAGATCGAACGCGTGACCGCCAAGGTCTTCCTGCTGTCGCCGTCCCACGTCGTCGTATCCGGTGACAACGCCACTGAAGATTCCGCCGAAGAGGCGTCCTTCTTCGCTCAGGCCTAGTACCGCGCGTGGCCCTCCTCGGAAACCTTCTGTACTTCGTTTTTCTCCTGTATTTCTTTGTTCTGTGGGGGCGATTCATTATCGACCTCGTTCGCGGTGTCAACCGTTCGTGGCGCCCTCAGGGCTTCACCCTCGTGTTGGTTGAGCTCGTGTATACGCTCACGGACCCGCCGATTCGTTTCTTTCGCCGCCTTGTTCCCGCACTCCGCGTCGGGCCGATCGCCTTCGATTTCGGCTTCACACTGACGATGCTGTGCTGCATCGTGGGAATGTCCCTGGCGCAACTTTTGTAAACGGCACGTTTCATCATGTCGGGATTCAAATCGCGCGTCGCACACGCCGGTCACAGGACGCAAGCATGTATCCTTGATCGGTGTCACACACGCTCAGGCGTAGTGTGATGTCAGCTTGCTCGCGTGAGCTGCACACCAACCAACTGTTCGCAGAAGTATCAAGTTCTAAGGGTGGAAAGCCATGGCGCTAACTCCGGAAGATGTAGTC
>NZ_JPRS01000026.1 GCF_000738085.1 Cryobacterium sp. MLB-32 | reverse complement strand
TCGCCCTGGACTCGATCCCCGCCATCTTCGGCATCACGACAAGTCCGTTCATCGTCTTCACCGCCAACGTGTTTGCTCTGATGGGACTGCGCCAGCTGTACTTCCTTCTCGGTGGGCTGCTCGAACGGCTCGAATACCTCAAATACGGCATCGCGGTCATCCTCGCCTTCATCGGTGTCAAGCTCGTGCTCCATGCCCTGCACACCAATGAATTGCCTTTCATCAACGGTGGCGACGGCGTGGCGTGGGCGCCGGAGATCGGAACCTGGACCTCGCTCGGAGTGATCGTCGGATCGATGGCGGTTGCCACAATCGCGAGCCTGATCAAGGCCCGCTATGACGCTCACACTCGCGGGCACACGCTGGCGGAAGAGATATCCGAGAAGGTCGAGAGCTAGAACGGGTTCACGGCTTGGTACGGTAGGTTCCGTTGCGCCACACGGCGTGACACGGCTTCGCGCATGAAGCGAGAAGGATGCGGGTCAGGTTGGGAACTGTAGGGTGCACATTCCGGTGAACGGCGCCAGCGAGATGGCCCTGCAGGGCGGACTCGCGCGCTGCCGATTCAGCGTGCGCAGCGATGTCGGCCGCGTTCGCAAGATTCAGGAAGACAGCGTCATGGCGCAGGCCCCGGTCTTTCTGGTGGCCGATGGGATGGGTGGCCACGCGCAGGGGGATGTGGCGAGCCAGACCGTCGTGCGCGTGTTTGACGAGCACATCGAACGGGACGTTCCGTCGACTCCGGAGCGCATTCTCGACGCGATCCACTCATCGAATGATGCCGTGCGCGACCTGAGCGGTACCGGCGACTACGGCGCGGCCGTGTCTGGCACGACTCTCGCCGGCGTTGCCCTCGTCGATGCGGGAGACGACGTGGGCTACCACTGGATGGCGTTCAACGTCGGGGATTCCCGCATCTACACCTGGCGTGACGGCGAACTCTCTCAGCTCAGTGTCGACCATTCCGCAGTGCAGGCAATGGTGGACGCCGGGCTCATCACGACGGAGGAGGCCGAGAAGCACCCCGAACGCAACGTGATCACCCGCGCGATCGGTGCCGACGAGTTCGTGGATGCCGATGTGTGGCTTCTCCCGGCGGCAGGCCGCCATGCCTTCCTCATCTGCTCTGACGGGCTCACGAAGGAACTGGACGAGCGAGAGATCGCTGAGGTGCTCAACTCACATCAGCAGAGCGAGACCGACCCTCGCAGCGTGGCCGACTTGCTCGTGGATGAAGCCCTCGAGCGCGGTGGGCACGACAACGTGAGCGTGGTCTTCATCGAGGCCGACTACGAGGCGTGACCCCGGTCGAAGTGTTACCCTCTAGGAATGCTGGCAGGTCGACTTCTTCTTCTGTGCCGCGACGAGACCCAACTCTGAGGCCTTCCTCGTCGCGGCGTTCAGCGTTGGCTGCTACCTATCTTTGAGGAATGCACACATGACGAACGACTCACGCATCACATCGACTCCGCACGCTGAGGTGCCCCGCACGCTGGCCGAGAAGGTGTGGGACAAGCACCTCGTGGCCAAAGGTGAGGACGGTGCGCCCGACCTCATCTACATCGACCTGCATCTGTTGCATGAGGTGACCAGCCCCCAGGCCTTCGACGGGCTGCGCCTGGCCAACCGCCCGCTACGGCGCCCCGATCTGACGATCGCCACCGAGGACCACAACACGCCCACGTTGGCCATCGACCGGCCAATCGCGGACCTCACCAGTCGCACGCAGATCGAAACCCTGCGTCGCAACTGCGACGAGTACGGCGTGCGACTGCATTCCCTCGGCGACATCGAGCAGGGCATCGTGCACGTCGTCGGCCCGCAGCTGGGACTCACCCAGCCCGGCATCACCGTGGTTTGCGGCGACTCCCACACGTCGACTCACGGCGCCTTCGGGGCGATGGCGCTCGGCATCGGCACCAGCGAGGTCGAGCATGTCATGGCCACCCAGACGCTATCGCTCAATCCCTTCAAAACCATGGCGATCACCGTCAACGGTCAGCTCCGCACCGGAGTCACGGCCAAGGACATCATCCTGGCCGTGATCGCCCGAATCGGCACCGGCGGCGGACAGGGCTACGTGCTCGAGTACCGTGGCGAAGCCATCCGTGCCCTGTCGATGGAGGGGCGCATGACGATGTGCAACATGTCCATCGAGGCCGGTGCCAGGGCCGGCATGATCGCGCCCGACCAGACCACCTATGACTACCTCAAGGGTCGCGCGCACGCTCCCCGAGGAGCCGACTGGGACGCTGCCGTCGCGGACTGGAACACCCTCGCCACGGACGCCGGTGCCCACTTCGACGCCGAGGTCGTCATCGATGCCGCCGAACTCGAACCCTTCGTGACCTGGGGAACGAACCCCGGACAGGGCGTATCGCTGAGCGGCTCGGTGCCTGACCCCGCCAGCATCGACGACGCCAATGAACGTTCGGCGGCCGAGCGCGCGCTGGAGTACATGGATCTCGCCGCCGGAACCGCCATGAAGGACATCCACGTCGACACGGTCTTCCTGGGTTCGTGCACCAACAGTCGTGTCGAAGATCTGCGAGCCGCGGCCGAGGTGCTCCAGGGACACACGATCGCCGACGGCGTACGTATGCTCGTGGTTCCCGGATCCGCACGGGTGCGCATCGAAGCGGAGGCCGAAGGCCTCGACAAGATCTTCCTCGACTTCGGCGCCGAGTGGCGCTTCGCCGGCTGCTCCATGTGCCTCGGCATGAACCCGGACCAGCTGGCGCCGGGGGAGCGCTGCGCCTCAACCAGCAACCGCAACTTCGAAGGCCGGCAGGGCAAGGGCGGGCGCACCCACCTCGTATCGCCGCTCGTCGCCGCCGCGACAGCCATTCGTGGCACACTCTCGAGTCCCTGGGACCTCGCGCAGGATGGAGACAAGTAATCATGGAAAAGTTCACCACCGTCACAGGCGTCGCGGTACCGCTTCGCCGGTCCAATGTCGACACCGATGCCATCATCCCGGCCGTCTACCTCAAGCGGGTCACCCGCACCGGATTCGAGGATGCGCTGTTCGCGGCCTGGCGCGCGGACCCCGAATTCGTGCTCAATAAGAAGGATTATCAGAACGCGCGAGTACTCGTGGCCGGTCCCGATTTCGGGATCGGCTCGTCGCGCGAGCACGCCGTGTGGGCGCTTCGGGACTACGGATTCGACGTTGTGCTGAGCCCGCGATTTGGGGACATCTTTCGTGGAAATGCCGGTAAGCAGGGTTTTCTGGCTGCCCAGATCACCGAGGCCGATGCCGAGACCCTGTGGAACCTGATCGAGGCGGCTCCGGGGATTGAACTCACGGTTGACCTCGTCTCGAAAACGGTGCGTGTCGGCGATCTCACAGTCTCGTTTGTGATCGATGATTACACTAGATGGCGGCTGCTCGAAGGTCTCGACGATATCGGGCTGACCCTGCGCGACGAAGCGCGAATTGCAGAATTCGAATCGAAGCGGGAGGCGTGGCTGCCCCGCACTCTCCCCGCACTCTCTCCACAAGGCAGGTAATTCTTGAGCACCCTCACTAACGATGCACAGCAGACGTCCGGCGACCAGAATCGCGGTAGCGACCAGAATCCCGGTAGTGCCCAGAACCGTGGAAGTGCCCAGAACCACGGCGCCGCTGTGGGGCTGACGGCGGACAAGATCACGATTCGTGGCGGCATCCCCCTCGTGGGCCGCATCGAGGTCAAGGGTGCCAAGAACCTCGTCACGAAGGCGATGGTCGCCGCCCTGCTCGGGGAGACCCCGAGCCTGCTCCAGGACGTGCCGAACATCAGTGATGTGCGGATCGTACGCGGTCTGTTGGAGGTACACGGGGTCAAGGTCACCGAGGGCGACGAGCCCGGCGACCTGATCCTCGACCCGGTCGGTGTGGAGAGTGCGCACTTCGCCGCAATCGACGCGCACGCGGGCTCCTCGCGCATCCCGATCCTGTTCTGCGGTCCGTTGCTGCACCGCCTCGGCGAAGCCTTCATCCCCGACCTCGGCGGATGCCGCATCGGCGATCGGCCGATCGACTTCCACCTCGATGTGCTTCGTAAGTTCGGCGCCGTCGTGGAAAAGCAGCCCAACGGCATCCGGATGTCCGCGCCCAACGGCCTCAAGGGCACCAAGGTCGAGCTTCCCTACCCGAGCGTCGGCGCCACGGAGCAGGTACTGCTGACGGCCGTCCGCGCCGAGGGCATCACCGAGCTCAAGGGTGCGGCGATTGAGCCCGAGATCATGGATCTCATCAACATCCTGCAGAAGATGGGCGCGATCATCACGGTCGACACCGATCGGGTGATCCGAATCGAAGGCGTCGAACGCCTCGAGGGCTACCGCCATCGCGCGCTCTTCGACCGCAATGAGGCCGCCAGCTGGGCCGCCGCGGCCCTCGCCACCGACGGCGATATCTTCGTCGGCGGCGCACGCCAGTCGGAGATGCTCACGTTCCTCAACGTGTTCCGCAAGGTCGGCGGCGCATTCGAGATCCACGATGACGGCATCCGCTTCTACCACCCGGGCGGAGTGCTCAAGCCCGTGATCATCGAAACGGATGTACACCCCGGTTTCATGACGGACTGGCAGCAGCCGCTCGTGATCGCCCTCACCAAGGCGCACGGAACATCGATCGTGCACGAGACGGTGTACGAGCAGCGCTTCGGGTTCGTTGACGCTCTCGTCGAGATGGGCGCGACGATTCAGATCCATCGCGAATGCCTCGGCGGTCACCCGTGCCGCTTCGGCCAGCGCAACTTCAACCACTCTGCCGTCATCACCGGCCCGACCAAGCTGCACGGGGCGGACATCGTCGTTCCCGACCTGCGCGGCGGCTTCAGCCACCTGATTGCAGCGTTGAGCGCCGATGGCGCATCGACCGTCAGCAACGTAGGAATCATCAGCCGTGGTTACGAGAATTTCATCACCAAGCTGCGGCTTTTGGGGGCGGACTTCGATCTCGAAGGATAATAGGGCTGTGCCAGACCAGAAAACTCCAGAACAGTCAGCCCATCCAGCGAAGCGTCCGCGATCGGAGAAGAGCCGTCCATCGGCCTTCTGGATTCTCGCTGCGCTGTTGTTGCCCGCGATGAATCTGGCCGCTCGGTTCACGATCATCGATGCCGACAAGTTCCCTCGCACGGGGGCATTTGTGCTCGCACCGAACCACTACAGCGAGATCGACCCCGTGGTCATGGGGGTTGTGTCCTGGAAGCTCGGTCGTCTGCCGCGATTCCTGGCGAAGGCATCCGTTTTTCAGATTCCCGTTGTGGGTGGAATCCTGCGCCGCTCCGGTCAGATTCCCGTGCAGCGTGGCGGTTCGGTCCGTGGCAGCGGGCCGGTTCAGGCCGCCCAGCTGCTGGTGGAACGTGGGCAGATGGTCGTCGTCTACCCGGAGGCACGCTCACCCGCGACCCCGACATGTGGCCGATGCGCGGCAAAACCGGCGCGGTGCGCATTGCCCTCGAGCAGGACATCCCCATTGTGCCTGCGGCCCACTGGGGCACCCAGGACCTGATGAAGCGCTACTCAAAAAAGATCAGCCTGTTTCCCCGCAAGAATATCTCGGTGAAGATCGGCGATCCGGTCGACCTGAGCGCGTTCCGCGGACGAAGCCTCGACACGGCGACGCTCAACGAGGCCACCGCTGTGGTGATGGAAGCGATCACGAGACTGCTCGAAGACCTGCGGGCCGAGAAGGCGCCGGTCACACGCTGGAACCCGGCCGAACACAATCAGAAAGAGACCGGCCGTTTTGAAGCCTAAGATCACACCCGGCACCCGCGTAGCAGTCCTCGGAGCTGGTAGTTGGGGAACCACCTTTGCCAAAATCCTGGTCGACGGCGGAGCGGATGTCGTGCTCTGGGCCCGTCGGCCCGAACTGGCCCGGGAGATTTCGGAGGGCCGCCGCAACAGCGACTACCTTCCCGGGGTCAACCTGCCCGTCGGTCTGCGCGCGACATCACGGCTCGATCTGGCACTCGCCGGTGCCGAGTACGTGTTCGTCTCGGTGCCGAGCCAGTCGTTGCGCGAGAACCTCATCGCGGCTGAACCCTATTTGGCGCCGAACGTCACTGTCGTGTCCCTCATGAAGGGGGTCGAGCGTTCGACCGGCATGCGGATGAGCACCGTCATCGAGCAGGTGCTGCCCATCGCACCCGAACGCATCGCAGCGATTTCCGGGCCGAACCTGGCCCTCGAAATCGCCAAGGAACAACCGACCGGCGCCGTCGTGTCGTCGATCAGCCTCGAAACCGCTCAGGCCGTGGCCAAACTCGCCACCAATAAGTATTTCCGGTCCTATGTCAACACCGACGTGATTGGCACCGAATTCGGCGGCGTGCTGAAGAACCTCATCGCTGTGGCGATCGGCATCGTGGACGGCGTGGGCTTCGGCGAAAACACGAAGGCGTCGATTATCACCCGCGGTCTCGTCGAGATGACCGACTTCGCCGTGGCATATGGGGCTCATCCCGAGACCCTCGCCGGTTTGGCCGGCCTGGGCGACCTGATCGCCACCTGCCAGTCACCGCTGTCGCGCAACAACACGGCCGGGCGCCTGCTCGGCCAGGGCTACAGCATCAACGACGTGGTGAAGCAGATGCAGCAGACCACGGAAGGCCTCGCCTCCGTCAAGCCCATTCTCGAGCTCGCCCGTGCCAAGGGCGTTGCCATGCCGATTGTCGAACAGGTCCGCCAGGTGCTCGACGGCACGCTGAATCCGCGGGATATCGCCCCGCACCTCACCACCGACTCCAGCGAACCGCAGGGCGAAAGGACGATTGACGATGGACAAGCTCACGGTAGTGCTGCTCTTTGGGGGGCGTTCAAGCGAACATTCGATCAGTTGCGCAACGGCGGGCGGAGTTCTCGGAGCGATTGACCGCGAGCGCTACAACGTCATTCCGGTGGGCATCACGCGCACCGGGGCGTACGTGCTCGAAGACGACGACCCGTCGAAGTTCGCCCTCGATGCGACCGCTCTGCCTGCGGTCGTCGACAACGGCACACGGGTGCGCTGGCCGGACAGCGCGGACAGCCGCGAACTCACGGTGACGGATGCCCACGGCACTCGCTCCCTGGGGTCGGCCGACCTGGTCTTTCCCATCCTTCATGGGCCCTTCGGCGAAGACGGCACCATTCAGGGCATGCTCGACCTGATCGGACTGCCCTACGTGGGATCGGGCGTGCTCGCGTCGTCCCTCGGAATGGACAAGCACTTTACCAAGACCGTGTTCCAGCAGGCTTCACTTCCGGTCGCGCCCTGGCGCACGATCACCGCAGATGACTGGGCTGAGGCACCGGGAATGGCCTACGCGGCCCTCGAAGAACTCGGTGTGCCCGTGTTCGTGAAACCTGCTCGGGCCGGCTCCAGCGTGGGTGTCAGCAAGGTGTCCACGGTCGATCAACTTGCCGAGGCCATGGCGGTGGCCCTCGCCGAAGACAGCAAGGTGCTCATCGAGGCAGGTCTGAGCGGCCGTGAACTTGAGGTCGCCGTTCTGCAGGGGCGCCCGGGGGAGCCGCGCGGGCATCCGTGGCCGGGGAAGTTATGGTGACGGGCCGGGAGTTCTACGACTTCGAGGCCAAGTACCTGGGGGCGCCCGGCATCGACCTGGTGTGCCCCGCTGTGCTCGATGAGGCGCAGCTCGCTGTCATGCAGAACCTGGCACTGCGTGCTTTCGATGCGATCGGCGGCGCCGGACTGGCTCGCGTGGATTTCTTCCTGACCGCCCAGGGCTGGGTGATCAATGAGATCAATACCATGCCCGGGTTCACGCCCATTTCGATGTTCCCCAGCTGTTGGCTCGCGAGCGGGTTTAGCTACCCGGAGCTCATTGACGAACTCATCGCCGTGGCGATCGCGCACTCCCGCCACGGTTCCTGACCGGCCGGCTCCGCCCCGCGGGGACGATCAGAGCGAGGGGGCCTCGGTGGGCAGGGGCACGTCCTCAACGCCGAGGCACGCTGATGTTGCGGGCACTCCCGACACCGCGCTGGCGAGGTCGACGAGGGCCGTGGTGCCGCTGACCTTCTCTGAGTCGATCACGATCTCGATCGCGGGGTCCCGGCCGTAGGTCGTGTAGCGGTATCGCGGGGCATCCGCATCGTCTTCGATCCAGTCGATGCCGTTGACGTTCAGGCAGGGGAGCGTCGTGGGTCCCGGCACGGTCACGCCACAGTGCATGAGCACCGCGGCCGGGTCACCCCACGCTCCCGTCGCCTGCGCATTCGTCTCGCGTGCCGGCTGGTCAGCAACGGATGCGGGAAGGTGCACGACCACATCGGCGCAGGCCGGGTTGATTGCATCGGCCGCCGGTTCGAGCGGAACGGCGGCGGCGCATCCGGTGAGCAGGAGCGCGGAGAGGAGAAGTGAAGCGGCGGCGCCGGAGCGCAGGGCCAGGGATCGGGGAATCATCACGTTCAGGCTACCGTTTGAAGCATGAAGACTCCTGCTGATGCGAACGCCCGTTCCCCCGAAACGCTCCATGATGTGAGTGAGATCGCGGTTCTCGAGCGCATCTTCCCGCGTCTTCCCGCCGCGTCGGCCCAGCTGCTCGGTCCCGGCGACGATGCCGCAGTCGTATCGGCACCGGACGGCCGATTCGTGGTGACGACCGACATGATGATCCAGGGACCGGACTTTCGACTCGCCTGGTCCACTCCGCACGACCTGGGGTGGAAAGCCGCGGCGACGAACCTGTCCGATGTCGCGGCGATGGGGGCCAGGCCCACCGCCCTGGTGGTGGCGATCGCCGCGCCGGCCTCCACACCGGTCTCGGTGCTGGAAGGCATCGCCGACGGCCTGCGCGATTGCTGTGAGGCACTGGCACCGGGGTGCGGAGTGGTCGGGGGCGATCTGTCGGCCTCGGACGCCCTGACGCTCGCTGTCACGGCCTTCGGCGACCTGGAGGGCCGCGAGCCCGTGAAGCGTTCCGGCGCTCGTGTGGGTGACGTTGTGGCGCTCGCTGGACGGCTCGGAGCGGCGGGCGTTGGCTTGGAACTCCTGTTCCGTCTGGGAGTGGATGCCGAGGGGCTGCCGGATGCGGTCCGCGCGGCAGCCCTCAAGGAGCACTATCCCGACGAAATCGCGGCCCAGTTGAGGCCTGTTCCCCCGCTGGACTGCGGCCCCGCCGCGGCCGTGGCCGGGGCCACCGCGATGCTGGATGTGTCTGACGGCCTCGCCCTCGACGCCGGGCGGATCGCTCGGGCCAGCGGCGTGGGCATCGATTTCCACTCGGACACCCTCGGTGTGCGGGTCGACGTGGCGCTGGGCGGCGGAGAGGACCATGGTCTGCTCGCGACGTTCCCGCCGCACGTGGCACTGCCCGAGGGCTTCCGTGCTCTCGGTATCGTCACGGCGGATGCGGGAACCGTGTCGGTTGACGGCGAGCCGCACACACTGGGCGGCTGGGACCCCTACCGGGGCTGGGACGGCGCCGTCGGTTAGCTGGCGTCGCCCCCTCTCTCGCGCCGTGCGGGGAATCAGGTCCGCGCGGTGCCGGCGTACCAGACCGTCGTGTCGCCGTAATCCTTACGGCGCTCGAGTTCGAGCGCGGTGCCCCAGTCCGGTTCGGGGGAGCGGGAGCTGCGCTCGACGATAACGAGGGCATCATCGGCGAGGAGCGGCGCGAGGGCCGCCAGGTTGGCGGTGAGTTCCGTTTCGCCGAGATCGTAGGGCGGGTCGATGAATACCACGTCGAATCCGTCGGGCGTGGTAGCGAGAAAGGACTGCACGGCCTGGGCAGTGACACGAACCTTGAGCTCGGTGCCCTTGGGAGCCGAGCGTTGCACAGCCTCCGCGTTCTTGCGGCACATTTGCGCCGCAGCGAAGGCGTTCTCCACGAGCGTGACCACGCGCGCTCCACGGCTGGCCGCCTCGAGGCCGAGGGCGCCCGACCCTGCATAAAGGTCGAGGACGCGCGTGCCGCCGAGGGCATCGCGGGCGTCGAGGGCCGAGAAGATCGCCTCTCGCACGCGGTCGCTTGTGGGGCGCGTGCCGGACTTGGGCACCGCCAGGGTGAGAGAGCCGGCAAACCCGGAAATTATTCGCGTCATGTCCGGTTAAGCCTAGTGTCGGTGGTCGCGCCTACGATTGAGGCATGACCGGTTCGAGCGACCCCGCTGACCCCGCTGACCCCGCTGACCCCGCGGACGCTGCAGATCCTGCGCACCACGCTGACCACACCCCCCGGCAGCGCCACACGCCGGCGGCCGGTACGGTGACTCTCGACACACCGTTGGTGACCGTCGTGGGACAGGCCACCGCCACGGCCCTCGGCAAGGCCTTCGGCATGGCCAACGTGGCCGACCTGCTCGGACACTACCCGCGTCGCTACGCCCAGCGCGGAGAACTCGCCCCACTGAGCCACTTGCCGCTGAACGAACATGTCACCATCGTCGCCGAGGTGCTCTCGTCGTCTCAGAGTCCTATGAAGGGCCGGCCTGGCTGGATTGTCTCTGCGAAGATCTCGGACGGCCGGGGTATCCTCGCGCTCACGTTTTTCGGTAAAAGGCGCATGGACTGGCGGCTCGCCGACCTCCGGCCCGGTGTGCGCGGCATCTTTGCCGGGCGCGTGACCAACTACAAGGGCACGCTCCAGCTCGCGCACCCCGACTACCGCACCTTCGAGGCCGAACTCGAGGCCGCAGAGGCGGCAGAGGCGGATCCCAAGGCCAAGAAGATGCTGCGCGAAGTCGTTCCGATCTACTCCGCTACGGCGAGCGTCTCGAGCATGACGATCGAGGCATCCGTGGACCTCGCCTTGCAGGGCCTCGCGGAGGTGCCAGACCCCGTGCCCGTGGAGCTGCGTGTGGAGCAAGGGCTGCTGGCCCACCGCGACGCCCTCGTGCTGGTTCACCATCCCGAAACCAACGAGCACTGGCGAGCGGCCCAGGACACCCTCCGCTTCACTGAAGCCTGGATACTTCAGGCGGCACTGGCTCAGAAACACACCCTGGCCAGGGAACAGCACACGACGCCGAGGGTGCCCGCTCCGGGCGGATTCCTCGAACGCTTCGACGCCGCGCTGCCTTTCGTGCTCACCCTTGACCAGGAGATCACCGCGGCCGAAATCGCCTTCGACATTTCAGAACCCATCCCCATGAACCGGCTCCTGCAGGGCGAGGTGGGTTCCGGAAAGACCGTCGTGGCCGTGCGAGCCATGTTGGCCGTGGCCGACAGCGGAGGACAGGCCGCACTGCTCGCCCCGACGGAAGTTCTCGCCGGCCAGCACCTGCGCTCGATCGTGACCATGCTCGGTCCCGACCTTGCGGCGGAACTCATGCCCACCCTCCTCACCGGCAAGCTTCCCGCGGCAGAGAAACGGAAGGCGCTGCTGCGCGTCGTTTCGGGGCAGTCCCGCATCGTGATCGGCACGCACGCCCTGCTGAGCGACAACGTGACCTTCTTCGACCTCGGGCTCATCGTGATCGACGAACAACACAGGTTCGGCGTCGACCAGCGGGAAACCCTGCGGCTCAAGGGCGACCTTCCCCCGCACGTCCTCGTGCTCACCGCGACTCCCATTCCGCGCACCATCGCCATGACGGTGTTCGGCGACCTGAGCGTGAGCACAATCAAGATTCTGCCGAGCGGGCGGCAGCCCATCCAGACGGTCGTTGTTCCGCTGGACGAACACCCGGAATGGTTCTGGGACGTCTGGAAGCGGCTCGCCGTTGAGCTCGCGCTCGGTCGGCAGGGCTTTGTCGTGTGCCCCGCGATCGCGCCCAAGGAGCCAGAGGAGGAGGAAGCCGGTGCCGCGCCTGCTCCGCCAGCGGAAACCAACGCAAAGCCCCTCATCGATGTCGAAACGACTCTGGCCAACCTGCGCCAGCTGCCCGGTCTTTCGACCTATCGCCTGGAGGCCCTGCATGGGCGCATGACGAGCGAGGAGAAAGACCTGACCATGCGCGCCTTTGCCGCCGGGGAGATCGATGTGCTCGTGGCGACGACCGTCATCGAGGTGGGTGTGGACGTGCCGAACGCCTCCGCAATGGTCGTTTTGGACGCCGACAGATTCGGCGTCTCCCAGCTGCATCAGTTGCGCGGCCGGGTTGGCAGGGGCGGCGTTCCCGGGCTCTGCGTGCTCGTGACCAACGCGGCACTCGGCTCCACCTCGCGTGAGCGGATTGATGCCGTGCAGGGCACTCTCGACGGCTTTGTACTGGCCGATCTCGACTTGCGGCTGCGGCAAGAGGGGGATGTGCTCGGCGATACGCAATCCGGCGGTTTGTCGTCCCTGCGGCTGTTGCGGGTCGCCGTCGATGGCGAGATCATCGCATCGGCACGTGCCGCGGCGTTTTCCCTCGTGACCGGCGACCCGGGCCTGCGCACCGAGCCAGCCCTGCGCGACGCTGTTCGTCGACGGCTGGACGAGTCCGAACGCACCTGGCTGAGCAAAAGCTGAGTGCCAGGCCCTCGGGCGATGCGGGTGCTTACCGGGACGGGCGGAGGACGCTAGGGTGTTTGTATGCGCAGGATCGCCGTCGTACCTGGTTCATTTGACCCCGTAACCCTTGGTCACCTGGATGTGATCGATCGTGCCGCCGGCCTGTTCGATGAGCTTCACGTGCTCGTGGTGCACAATCCCGACAAATCTGCCCTGCTCCCGATCAGTCAGCGCGTCTCGCTGCTGGAGCGTGCGATCGCAGAGGCCGGCCTGCCGACCAACATCAGTGTGGCCTCCTGGAGCGTCGGCTTGCTCGTGGACTACTGCATGGATGTGGGAGCCAGCGTTCTTGTCAAGGGCGTGAGGTCGCAACTGGACGTCGCCTACGAAACCCCGATGGCGATCGTCAATCGCAATCTTGCCGCGGTGGAAACCGTCTTCCTGTTGCCGAACCCGGCTAATGCGCATGTGTCGAGTTCTCTCGTTCGCCAGGTCGCCGCCCTGGGCGGAGATGTGTCGCCGTACGTTCCTCGGGTCGTGTCCGACTACCTGCAAAAAGCCACGGTATGACCCCTTCCTCCGCTCGGTCACCCATCCCGCTCGTTCCCGTTTCGGTTGCGAAAATCGGAGTGGGTCACGCTCGTGAGGACGACATTCTGGGCACGGACGAACCTGCGCTCTCCCTGGCGGAGGTGCAGGCTGCCGGACGCGCAATCGTGGCGAACGTCGAAAGAGTCATCGATGGCAAACACTCTGCTGTATTCACCGCGTTGACGGTGTTATTGGCGGAGGGTCACCTCCTGATCGAGGACGTGCCCGGCGTCGGTAAGACAATGCTCGCCAAAGCCTTGGCGCGGTCTGTCGACTCAACGGTCAGTCGGATTCAGTTCACGCCCGACCTGCTGCCCTCCGATGTGACCGGCGTTGCCGTGTTCAATCAGGCGGAGCACCGCTTCGAGTTCAAACCGGGGCCGGTGTTCGCCAACATCGTCATCGGTGACGAAATCAACCGGGCCAGTCCGAAGACGCAATCAGCGCTGCTCGAGTGCATGGAAGAGCGTCAGGTCACCGTCGACGGCACCACGTACCCGCTCGCCCGTCCCTTCACCGTGATGGCCACGCAGAACCCGATCGAGATGGAGGCACATACGCCCTGCCCGAGGCGCAGAGAGACCGCTTCATGGCTCGCATTTCCATGGGGTACCCCGACACAGAGTCCGAGCTTGCCATGCTCGATTCCCGGGACACCGACAGCCCCCTGTCCAGGATCGTCGCGGTTGTCTCCGGCGAGGAACTCACCAATATGATGCAGGCCGCACGCGGTGTTTTCGTATCCGCTGCGGTGAAGGAATACGCCGTCACCATCGTGCGGGCCACCCGCGATGATCGAGACCTTCGGCTGGGCGCGAGTCCTCGGGCCACCCTGCAGCTCATCAGGGCGGCGAAGGCGCAAGCGGCGCTGTTCGGGCGAGAGTATGTGCTGCCCGATGACATCGATTCGCTCGCCGTTTCCGTTCTCGGGCACCGCCTTGTTCCCACCAGCCGGGCACTGGGCCACCACCACCAGGACAGCGGACCGCTCATCGAAGAGGTTATCCGTCGAATTCTCGCAGCGACCGCGGTGCCTGTCGGTCCGGCATCGCTCGGTACGCCGGGTCGCGCCTGACGAGAGCAGACCATGCGCCGAATCGTGCTCCCGCCCTCGGCCGCTCGGCTGACCCGTCGCGGCTGGATCTTCGCGGTTGTGGGCACCGTGATGATGGTCCTCGCCTTCTGGGGCAATCAGACCGATCTGTTCTTCATCGGATGTCTGCTGGCCGTCGCTCCTCTGGTGGCTCTGGGCTACACGGTCATTCGTCCGGGAGAAGTCGAGGTGGTGAGATCATTCCGGCCTCCGATCGTGGCGGCCGGCCACGAAGCCCTCGTCGTGCTCGACCTGCGCAATCAGTCGATGCGCCCGCTCGATGGTGTGTCGTGGCGAGATCCGAGCACGCTGGATATGGGGGCTGGCAAGCCGCGCGCGCTCGGGCTTCCCGCTTTGGACCGTTATCGGTCGGGGCCGCCGACCGGCCCTGATTGTGTGCGTCTCGAATACACTGTGAAACCCCGCACTCGCGGCGTCTTCGCGGTCGGGCCGGTCAGCATCGAGCGGACGGATCCCTTCGGCTTTGCCCGGCGCGAGCACGCGATCGGGCAGCCTCGCGACCTCATCGTCACGCCCCAGGTCACGTCGTTGCCCGATTCCGGCGGGGCAGTGGCCCGGGGTGACGGGTCCGTGCGTGATCTCGTGCGGTCAGTGAGCCCGATGTCCGATGAGCTCATCGCGCGCGAGTACCGGCCGGGAGACCCGATGCGACGGGTGAACTGGCCTGCCACGGCGCGCTACGGCGAAATCATGGTTCGGCAGGAGGAACACCAGAGCAACCCCGAGGCCCGTATCATTCTCGTCACGACCGGCCAAGGTGGAGGGCATCCGGAGGGCCGCCTCGCTTCCGCCTTCGAGCTGGCCATCGAACTCGTCGCTTCCATGGGCGTGCACCTTCTCGACGCGGGACTCAAAGTGCAGATAGTCGAAACCGGACCGAGTCAGTTGGCCCCGGGGCCCACGCAAATTCATGGCGGATTGCGCGGTGACGCACCCTTCGTGTGCCGGGCGCCCGGAGGAGAACGCGAGTTGCTGGAGGGTCTGGCGAATCTCACGCCGGTCGAGAGGACGACGACTGCGGAGGATTCAGGCAGCAGCGAAGCCGCGTATCCCGACTCCGGCGGGGGGAGCCGCCTTCCGACTTTCGCGGTGCTCTGGAACGCGTCCCCTGCGGATGCGGCCGAGCTCGCCGGCATGCGCGGACGCTGCGAACCGGCGATCGCCTTCCTGCTCGATCCCGTTACCCCCTCCGTGCGGGGCATCCTCCGGGACGCGGGCTGGTGGTGCGTTTCGCTGAATAGTTCGCGCGATATCCCCACTGTCTGGGAAGGCGCTCTGGCGCGCAGGGCAACGGGCTCCGACGATGACTGATTCGCGCACCATCGCAGCCGTTCCTCGCCCGCACGACAGGGTGGCGGGGCCCGGGGGAGAGCCTCCGGCCGCACCGCCGGCTCCCGACAGGGGAATCAGGCGCCGGTATCCGGCCGTCGCGGACTGGCCCCTCACGCTGACCCTTCTGGTGCTGCTCGCAGTTGCGTGCGGGGCGCTGAGTCCGATGTTGCGGAGTTCGTGGTGGTGGGGGATGATGGCGCTCGTCGCGGCGTTGGTGCTCCTGAGTGCCGGGCTGTTCAGCCGCATCCGTCTGCCGCGTCCGCTGGTGCCCGTCGCGTCGTTGGTCGTGCTGGTGGCCAGCCTGACGCTGTTCTTCGGTGGCGGCACCGGACTGCTCTGGTTGATCCCGACGCCGCGGACCGTGGGCGTCTTCCGAGGACTGATCACAAGTGGGGCGGAATCGATCGCGCAGCAAAGCGTTCCCGCGGAGGTTACCGCCGGTATCCTCTTCTTGCTCTCGGCCGGTGCCGGCCTGATCGCCCTGCTGATGTATATGCTGGCCGTGACGGTGCGCGCGCCGGCTCTCGCGGGAATTCCCGTGTTGGTGCCGCTGCTCGTCCCGGGTGCCATCGACCCAGGCCCGGCCAATGTGATTGTCCTGGTCGTGACGGCCAGTGTTTTTCTTGTTCTGCTCCGGGTCGATGTGAGACGCCGCCGTTCCCGTGACGCGGTCGCGAATGCCGAGGGCTCGACCGCCCGAGTCTTCGTGTCGTCCACTCGTCGCCGATCCGGGCCGATCTGGAGCACCGTCTCCGTGGGCGCGGTAGCGGTTGCGCTGACCCTCGTGATCAGCGCCGTGGCACCCGGGCTGAGCGGAACGGGCGAGGGCCGGCAGGGTGCGAACTCACTGCTTTTCGGCAGTGGCGTCAGCCCCATGATCAACCTGGGCCAGGACCTGAGACGGCCGGAGGCCGGCCCGGTGCTGCACTACACGACCACGGCCGAGCGGCGGTCGTACTTCACCCTTCTCACCCTCGATTCGCTTGTCGGGTCGACCTGGACGGCCCGGATCGACGGAGTGGAAGAGAACAACTCGGTGGGCAGCATCGCCCGTCCGCCGGGACTTGCCGACGATGTGGCAACGACCGATGCGCAGACATCCGTCGTCATGGACGGGCTGAACACGCGTTGGCTGCCGGTCCCGGCGCGCACGGTGGCGGTGGAAGGACTCACCGGGAACTGGCACTGGGATACGCGCACGCGGGCCATTGCGGGCAACAACGCATCCACACTGCACCAGAAGTACACGGCCGCATCGCTCGAGGTGCAACCCACGGCAGATCAGATGCGCTCGTCGAGCCGTGAATACCCGAGCTCGCTCGCGCGCAACCTCGAACTGCCGACGCAGGTGCCGGACATCATTGAGGGCACGGCGAGGGAAGTGACAGCGGGCACGGCGTCGGCCTATGACGCTGCGGTGGCCATTCAGGACTATCTCAATGGCAGCGGATTCGCGTACGACACCGAAGCTCCGGTGGACGAGGGTTACGACGGCGGGGGAGTCGACGTCGTGGGCGTTTTCCTGGAAAAGAAGCGCGGGTATTGCGTGCACTTTGCCTCCGCGATGGCGGCGATGTCTCGATCCCTCGGTATCCCCTCGCGAATTTCGCTCGGTTACCTGCCCGGCGTCAAGTCCCAGGATCTTGAGCAGGGCCTCGGGCAATACCTCGTGGACTCACACGATCTGCACGCCTGGCCCGAGCTGTATTTCCTGGGCGTGGGCTGGGTACCGTTCGAGCCGACGCCGGGACGGGGTACGGTGCCCAACTACGAGGCGCCGACAGCCGTCGAGGCGCCGGTCGTCGCACCGGGCCAGACCGCGGCGACGACAGCACCGCGTACAGGGCTCGATCCCCTCGCCGCAGACACCCCCGTGGCGGAGGAATCCGTCGCCGGTGCGGAAGAGACCGTCAACGTGATTGGGCGCTCAGGGCTCCTGCTCCTGGCGGTCATTCTGGTGTTGCTCGTGCCGGCCGCGGCCCGCGAGATTCAGCGCACGCGTCGTCGCCGTCGCATCCGCTCCGGCTCGTTCAACCGGCGCGCGGCGAGCCTGGCCGCCTGGACCGAGGTGGGTGACTGCGCCCTGGATCACAACGTTGCCGTGGCTGCGTCCGAGACGCCGCGAGAGTTCGCCACGCGACTCTCCGGCGTCGTGGGACACGAGTCAGCGGCGGCGCGTGCACTCGAACGGCTGCTGGTGGACGTGGAGCGTGCCCGGTTCGACCGTGCCGACCGGGGAGGCGCCGGCGAGCCTGACGGAGCCGGCGAGGATGCTGTCGGCCTCAGCGAGGTGACCGCAGCGATCCGGGCGGGGTCAACGCGGCGTGACCGGATGCTGGCGCTCGTGTGGCCGAAATCGCTCTTCCGTGGCGTCTGGACGCGGCTGAACGGACATTCGCCACGAACCGCGTAGAATGGGGCTGGTGACCAAGTTCAAAAAGACGCCGTACACGGTAGATGTACGAGACCTTATCAATCGCCCGGGCACCATGCACGAGCGTCATCTCGACATTGTCGTACCCGAAGACCTCGGTGCGGGACTTGTTGCGGTCAAAGCGGGCTCGACGCTCGCGACGGACCTGCGCCTCGAGGCCATGCACGAGGGCATCTTGGCGACCATCACAGTCGTGGGCACGGCCGCCGGCGAGTGCGGGCGATGCCTTCGCGAAATCGAATTCCGCGTCCGAGTCGAGTTTGCCGAGCTTTTCGGCTATCCTCAGGATGAAGCTTTTGAGTTTGAGATTGTCGACGACCATATCGACATTGAATCTCTCGTCAGGGACGCAGTGGTTATGTCACTGCCGTTCCAGCCACTATGTCGGCGTGACTGTGCAGGTCTTGATAGTGAGACCGGCGAGTTGCTTACCGAAGTACCGGAACTCGAACCGACAGAGGCGCGTGATCCCCGGTGGTCTGCGCTTGCGGGATTCCAAGCTTCCACAGACATCAGCACGGATGATGACATCCATGCTGAAACG
>NZ_JPRS01000025.1 GCF_000738085.1 Cryobacterium sp. MLB-32 | reverse complement strand
CGATTAGCGATCATAACCACTCCCACCGTGCGTCAAACTGGACGCGATCTTAACTTGGCGAGCGGCCACGGGCACTTGTCGAGGCGTACAGGTGGCCGTCTCGATCAGGTCTCATACCTGATGAAACTGACCGTACGACCCCCCGGGCTGAAAGGGAACACGACACGCCATTTCGAAACCAGACGTTCACATACTTGGCATCGGACACGACCATTTGTCTGCCGGTCGAAACGGAATGCTCAATAGGTGACAGCCGTGGAGTAGGACGTCAGTGCGGCTCGCAACATATCGAAGGTGTCAGCGGAGAGCGCCGCGTGCACGCTGAGCCGGATCGTGCCGCCCCGGGTCGTCACGGTCACCCCGTGGTTGTGCAGGCTGGCCTGCAGCAGTGTGACCTGCTCCACGGGCGGCTCCAGCACGACGATGCCGGCCCGTTCGCGTTCGTCTCGAGACGACACGACGGGGATGGCGAATTCGTCGGCGATGTCGATGAGCTCGGTGACGTTCTCGGTGATCGCGGTTTCGATGGTCGCGACTCCCACGGCAGCGATCTCTTCCAGCGCGACGGCAAACCGCGCCTCAGCGATCGGATCGCCGTTGCCCACCCTGAATGCCCTCGCGCTGTGGCTCGGCGGCAGGACCTCGTCCCACGGCTCGTCCACATCGGTTCCGACGTACCCGGAGAACACCGGAACGAGAGCGTCCACGGCGCGATCGCTCAGAGCGAGGAAACCCGTGCCCCATCCCGCGCGTGCCCACTTTTGGCCACCGGATGCGACCACGTCGGCCAGCTGGAAGGGCGCCTCGATGACGCCGAAGCCCTGAATCGCATCAACGATCAGGAGCCGGTCCCCGATCACCTGGCGGATGCCCTCAAGGTCAGTGCGATGCCCGGTGCGGGGATCGACGAGGCTCACGACAACGGCGGAAATCGCTGGGGTGAGCTGTGATTTGATCAGCCCGGGAGTCACCCGGTCTCCCTGCGTGTCGAGCCAGACCGGAGACACCACATTCAGCGCCTCTGCCGCGCGAACAGCGGCAAACGGTCCGCTCGGAAAGTCGCCGGGCGCCAGGAGCACCCCGCCGGTCAACCCGAAGATAGCCTGCATGAGGCCCGCCGTGGTGCCCGGCTGCAGCGCGACCTGGTCGGGTCGAAAGCCAATCAGGCGGGCGACGGCCTGCCGCGCACGCACGTCCTGTCCTCGCAGGTTGTCCAGACTGCCGAACCGGGCGTGGGAGAGAACATCGAACTGGGCCAGCGTTTCCGCCGCAACGGTGCGTGAAACCGGGCCCACTCTGGCGTAATCGAGGTACCCCGGCTCTTCGGTGAAGTCGTCTCTGAAGCGTGTCAGGGCATCCATGTGCGTCCTTTCGGTCAGTCGTCGGTCGGAGTGGCGCCCCCGGGCAGAGGTTAGCCGCCGAAGCGGCGCTGGCGCCGCGCGAAGTCTCGCAGTGCGCGAAGAAAATCGACCTGCCGAAGGTCCGGGCCCAGCGCTTCCACGAAGTAGAACTCGCTGTGGGCACTCTGCCACAGCATGAAGTCGCTCAAGCGCTGCTCACCCGAGGTCCGAATGACCAGGTCGGGGTCCGGCTGGCCCCCCGTGTACAGGTGCTGGCCGATCAGCTCCGGCGTGAGGGTCTCGGCAAGGTCCTCGAGGGTTCCGCCGTGCGCGTGGTGCGTCGCAACGATGCTACGCATCGCATCCGTGATCTCCGTCCGGCCGCCGTACCCGACGGCCAGATTGATGTGGAGGCCCTTCTTGCCCGCCGTGCGGGTTTGAGCGGCGCCCAGTGCCGCCGTGAGCGGCTCCGGGAGACCGACCGGTGACCCGACCTGCTGCACCCGCCAATCGCGGTAGTGCGACAGCTCCTCAGCGAGTTCGGCAATGATTTCGATCAGGTCCGCGAGTTCGTCGCTCGGGCGGTGCGTGAGGTTGTCCGATGACAGGAGATAGAGCGTGACGACCGAGATACCGAGGTCGTCGCACCATTCCAGAAATTCGCGCATTTTCGCTGCACCGGCACGGTGCCCGTGCGCGGCGGAGTCGAAGCCCAGCTGTTTGGCCCAGCGACGGTTGCCGTCGATGATCATCGCAACGTGGTGCGGCATATGTGCCGGCGTCAGTCCGCGGCGCAGACGCCGCTCGTACAAACGATAGAGAAGTCCGCGGAAGGATGGGGGCTGGCGATTATGCACAGGATTACGCTAGTCCTATCCGGGCCGATTCTCGGCACCGGCGTCCCCGGTTTGTCGTAGTCTGGCTGCATGGCTCCCCCGCACTCCAGCCCCAACCTGCCCCTGCTCGACGCAGCTGATGCTCATCCGGAAGACCTGAAACCCACCTGGCGAGGGTGGATCCACGCGGGGACATTCCCCCTGACCGTTGTTGCGGGGATCGTACTGCTCTGTGTGGCGGAGGGGCCCGCCGCACGGTGGAGCTCGGCCGTCTTCGTTCTGAGCTCCATGCTGCTCTTCGGCAACTCCGCGCTCTATCACCGCTTCAATTGGAAGCCCCGGATGCGGCTACTGCTCAAGCGCATCGATCACGCGAACATCTTTCTGCTCATCGCCGGCTCCTATACGCCCATCACGGTGCTCGCACTGCCGCCCGAAAAATCCATCGTGCTGTTGACGATCGTCTGGACCGGCGCGATCCTGGGCATCGGATTCCGAGTCTTCTGGATCCACGCGCCACGTTGGCTCTATGTCCCGCTCTACCTGCTACTGGGCTACGGCGCACTCATCTTCATCGTCGATTTCTTCAACGCAAACGCCGCGATGATGACGCTGATCCTCATCGGCGGGCTCTGCTACACCGTGGGAGCCGTCATCTACGCGCTCAAGAAACCCAACCCGATTCCCGGCGTCTTCGGTTTCCACGAGATCTTCCACACGCTCACCGTGCTGGCCTTCTTCTGCCACTTCGCAGCCATCACGATCATCGCCACCCACCCGCTGTATCCCTAGGCGCCGCACCCCGAGGCCCGGCGCCCGTCAGCTGTTCCTGGAGGCCCAGCGGGAACTACTCGGGTTTCGTGTCGCCGTCGCGCTCCGCGATTTCGGACTCAAGGCGCGCCTTGATCTCTTCCCGATAGGTCGTGCGTCGGATGCGCTTGACCATGTCCCGGCCCAGGAGCACCGTGGCCAGGCCCACAAAGGCGATGGCAAAGAAACCGATGACGCCCGGGGTCACCGTGTTCGGGTCGGGCTCGCCGGGGGCGGCCAGCAGAAACCCCAGGTGAACGATCAGCGGAGTCATGAGTCGTGCTCCACACCGGCGAAAAGGTCAGATTCGGGCATGACGGTCTCTACTTTCGATTCAATGAGTTGGAAATCCTCGTAGGGCCACGCCTCACGGACAAGGTCATTGGGCCAGAAGAAAAAGCTGCTCTCGGGCGAGACCTGACTCGCGTGCGAGCGCAGGGCGTTATCGCGTGCCTCGAGGAAGTTTCCGACATCCACGTGCGTCGTGGCGAGGTTGGGGTAGTCCTTCATACGCTCCCGCGCTGCGCCGAGCGGCTCAAGAAGGGCCGAATCGGGCTCGATCACGCTCAGCGCGAGGTACATCGCATCGATACGCTCGAGGTTGAAGATGCGGTCGTAGTAGAGCTTGTCGATCTGCCACGGCTGACCAGCGTCGGGGAATTGCTCGGGATCAGCGGCAGCGCGGTACGCGGCGAGCGAGACCTCGTGGCACCGGATGTGGTCGGGGTGCGGATACCCGCCCTTTTCGTCGTAGGTAATGAGCACCTGGGGACGGAATTCACGAATGATGTTCACGAGCGGCTCGGTAGAGACCTCGACCGGAATGCCCGCGAACGAGTTCGGCGGCACGGAGCCGTCGTCATTCATGCCGGAATCCTCATATCCGAGCCAGCGGTGCTGCACTCCAAGGTGTTCCTGGGCGGCGCGCATCTCCAGCCGTCGGAGACCCGCCAGGTCGCGCTCTGCCATGCCGTGCCCGGCGAGAGCCGGGTTGAGGATGCTGCCCCGTTCCCCGCCGGTGCAGCTCACCACGAGCACCTCCGCACCGATACTGCTGTAGTACGAGTACGTCGCCGCACCCTTGCTCGACTCGTCGTCGGGATGTGCGTGCACTGCCAAAAGTCGTAGCGTCACCATACTCCTCTGGAATGCCGGATAACCTTAGGTTCTAGCCTAATCGTTGAGCCGGGAGTGTGAAATCGCAGTGTCCCTGAAACAAGCGTCCGTCGGGCCCGATCTTGAGTCACGATACGGTCGTACTCCCGCCACCCGCACACGCGACCGGCGCCTTCTCTGGGCCCTTGGTGGGATCTTCGCCATCGTCCTTACCGCGTGGGTGGTCTGGACGGGGCTGGACGGTGCATCGGAGAAGGTCGAGGCCCGCGACACACGGCACACGATCATCGACGAACACAGCGTGAGCGTGACCTTTGAAGTATCGATGCCCGTCAACTCCCCGGCGAGTTGCGCGGTGCAAGCGCTCAACGAGAGCTTCACCGTCGTGGGCTGGAAAGTCATCGATCTTCCGCCGTCCGACCTGTACACCCGCTCGTTCACCGAGGTCGTGAACACCACCGAACTCAGCAACACGGGTTTGATTTACAAGTGCTGGCTGACCTAAAATGGGATATTCGCCCCGACAGAGTTTGGGGCGACGACTATATCCGCGGCTCCATCTCAGCAGCTGATCAGAGCACAGCTGGTCCCAGCCCGCTGATCGCCGCAGAGCCGAGCACACCAAAGGAGATCAACCGTGACTACCGACACAACGGTCACCTGGCTTACCCAGGAGGCACACGACCGTCTTGAGAACGAGCTGGCTAACCTCAGCACCCTCGGACGCGACGACATCGCCAAGAAGATCGAGTCGGCGCGGGAAGAGGGCGACCTCAAGGAGAACGCCGGCTACCACGCCGCGAAAGAGGAGCAGGGCAAGATGGAGGCGCGCATCCGCACGCTCACCGTGCTGCTGCGCCACGCCGAAGTCGGCCATGCCCCGGAGAGCACCGGCGTCGTCGTTCCCGGTACCGTCATCACGGCCACCATCGCGGGTGACCCGAGCCGCTTCCTCATCGGTAGCCGCGAAATCGGCGGCAGCAGCGACCTCGATGTCTTCAGTGAGCAGAGCCCGCTTGGCGCGGCAATTCTGGGACTGAAGATCGGTGGGAAAACGAGTTACACGACTCCCAGCGGCAAGGAAATCGCCGTGGAGATCTCGAACGTCGAAACGTTCAGCGGCTAAGCCACCGGGCACACGAAAGCGGATGTCCGCGGCTCTCACCAGCCGCGGACATCCGCTTTTCTCGTCCCCGATCGAACGCGTTCGGGGTGCTAGTCAACGTTCGGGGCGAAGCCCGCGTCCCGCAGGGCAGCAACCACCTGCTCGCGGTGCTCGGGCCCGCGGGTTTCCACACTCACGTCCAGCTCCACCTCGCTGAGCTGCAGTCCCACGCCGTGGCGGGTATGCAGAACCTCGATCACGTTTGCGTGCACCTCGGCCAGCAACTGCGATACCCGCGCCAGCTGACCCGGACGATCGGGCAGCATGATCCGCAGCGTGAGGTAGCGCCCCGATGCGGCGAGGCCGTGGCTGATCACGCGTTGCATCAGCAGTGGGTCGATGTTACCCCCGGAGAGGATCGCCACGGTGGGACCGGTGGCGATGATTTTGCCCGCGAGGATGGCCGCGACGGCTACAGCGCCGGCCGGTTCGACGACGAGCTTCGCGCGCTCGAGCAGCACGAGCAACGCCCGAGCGGTGTCGTCTTCGCTCACGGTCACCACTTCGTCGACGGTGTCACGAATGATCTCGAAATTGAGCAGTCCCGGCTTGGCCACGGCGATACCGTCGGAAATGGTCGGAAGGAGCGAGATGACCACCGGCTCACCGGCGGCCAGCGAGGGCGGGTAGGCGGCCGCGTTTTCGGCTTGCACCCCGATCACTCGGATTCTCCGGCCGTCTCGCGCGGCTGCCTGTTTGAGCACCGAGGCGACGCCGGACAACAGTCCCCCACCGCCGATGGGAACGATCACGGTTTCGAGGTCGGGAACCTGCTCAAGGATCTCCAGCCCGAGTGTGCCCTGGCCGGCCACGACATCCACGTGGTCGAAGGGCGGGATCAGGATGGCGCCTGTTTCCTGAGCATATTCGGCCGCGGCGAGCAACGGCTCGGCCACAGTGTGACCGCGCAGTATCACGTCCGCGCCGTAGGCTCTGGTCGCCTGCAGCTTCGGCAGCGCCACGCCGACGGGCATGAAGATGGTGGCCTTGATGCCCAGTTCCCGTGCCGCGAAGGCGACGCCTTGAGCGTGGTTGCCGGCCGAGGCCGCAACGACTCCGTGAGAACGCTCCTCGGCCGTCAGCTTGGACAGGCGATTGTAGGCGCCACGAATCTTGTACGAACCGGTGCGCTGCAGGTTCTCGCACTTGAGGTGCACCGGCGCACCGAGCAGGTCAGCCAGGTAGCGCGAACTCTCCATCGGCGTCACATCGGCCACCCGCGAGACGACGAGTCGCGCGGCCTCGAAATCAGCGAGGCTGGGACCGGCCAGGGTTGTCTCTGTCATTTTCAGCGCTTTCCTTGATTGATCTGTAGTGAACGCCGTCGAAAACCGGGCCGCTGAGGCACGGTTTGCCAGAGCGTGGAGCTCGTCGTGGTCGGGGTGGATTCCATGCCGTTTCGCCAACTGCCGCCGGAAATATAGGACGTCATCACGTTCAAAACCGCGGCGATCGGCACGGCGAACAGCGCCCCCGGAATGCCGGCGAGCAGTGCCCCCGCGGCCACCACGAGCACGACACCGAGCGGATGCACCTTGACGGCGGTGCCCATGATCAGGGGCTGCAGCACGTGTCCTTCAACCTGCTGCACGAGCAGGACGACGCCCAACATCAGCAGGGCCGTCACCCAACTGTTGAAGATCAGGGCGATCACGACGGCGACAGCACCGGTGGCGACGGCGCCGATGATCGGAATGAATGAACCGAGGAAGACCAGGATCCCGATGGGGATAGCCATGGGCACCCCGAGCAGCGCGGCACCGAGTCCGATACCGACGGCATCGATCGATGCCACCAGGATCTGCACCTTCGCAAAGTTGCCCAGTGTCGTCCACCCGGCGATGCCGGCGCCGTCGACCGCGGGCTGCGCACGTTTCGGAAAGAGCCGAACGATCCACGCCCAGATGGTCTTGCCATCGATCAGAATGAAAAGCAGGCTGAACAGCGCCAGGAGGAGCCCGGTGAGCAGATGTCCGAGTGTCGTCCCGACGGACAGGGCACCGCTAATGAACACCTGGCTGTCGTTCTGCAAGGAGGTCCACCCCTGCTGCAGGTAATTGTTGATATCCGTGTTGCTCAGGTTGAACGGCGCACCGTTCAGAAACTGCTTGAAGGACGCGTACGAATCATTCAGGCGGGCGCTCAGGCCCGCGGTGCCGTCGGCGATCTGAGTCGTCGCGAGGGTGATCAGCCCCGCAACGATCACGAGGGTCCCGATCATCGCCGTCGCGACCGCCAGCGCCTTGGGCCAGCGGTGGCGTACGAGAAAGCCCACGAGGGGAACCAGGAGCGCCGAGATCAGCACCGCGACCAGTACCGGAATGACAATGAGTCGAAGCTGAATGATCAGGAAGATGAGACAGGCGATGGCCGCCGCGATCACCAGCAACCGCCAGGACCACGCTCCCGCCAGACGGACACCCGGGGGAATGTTCTCATCGACGCCGTTACGGGGCACGCCGACGACCGGCGCGACGGCAGATTCTGTCTCCTGCCGGGCGCGAACTCCCACCCGTTTGCCCGTGCTCGATTTGCCCGATGATTCCGTCACCAGATCAGTCTAGGACTGCTGCAGGCTCCACGGTCTCGACCGACACGGGCGCTCCGGTCAACCTCAGGAAGACCCGGTCTCCCGGAGTCGGGCGAACGCGCGCGGCGTGCTGGAGGAAGACCGTGCTGCCGTCAGCCAGCTGCACGCTGGTGCGGCGGAGCGAGCCGAGAAAACTAGACAGCACGATGGTGCCGGGAATACCCTCCGAAGCGAATTCGATATCTTCCGGGCGCACCGAAATCCGCACCGGACCGTCGGGATGAGCAGGATCGACGAGCGGCAGCCGCACACCGTGAAGCTCGGCGAAACCGTGATTGACGGCCCCGCTGAGCCGGTTGCTCAGGCCGACGAAATCGGCGATAAACGACGAAGCGGGTCGAGTGTACAGCTCCTCCGGCGTGCCGACCTGCTCGATCGTGCCGGCCTGCATCACGGCCACCCGGTCGGCGACGGCCAGCGCCTCATCCTGATCGTGGGTCACGAACAGCGTCGTGATGCCGAGCGTGGTTTGGATGCGGCGGATCTCCTCACGCAACTGAACGCGTACCTTGGCATCGAGCGCAGACAGCGGCTCATCCAGCAGGAGTACGCGCGGCTCCGTCACCAGGGCCCTGGCGAGAGCGACGCGCTGCTGCTGACCGCCCGAGAGCTGGTGGGCAAAACGCGCGGAATGCTCGTGAAGGCCCACGAGTTCCAGTGCGGCCTCGGCCCGGTCACGGCGTTCCGTCGGCTTGATGCCACGCATCCGCAGGCCGAACTCCACGTTCGCTCCCACGCTCATGTGGGGGAAGAGCGAGTAGGACTGAAACACCATGCCCATGTCGCGCTTGCTCGTGGGCAGCATTGACACGTCCTCGCCATCGATGCGGATCGTTCCCTCGCTGATGGTCTCCAGACCGGCGAGAACGCGCAGCGCCGTCGTTTTTCCGCTTCCGCTCGGACCGAGCAGGGCCACGAATTCGCCCGCGTGCAGGGTGAGGTCGAATCCGGACAGAGCCCGCACGCCACCGAAGTGCTTCACGACGCCGGAGAATTCAACGACCGTTCCGCTGCGCGTCGTCGTGTCCGTGGTGATGACGGGGGGTGCCTTGATCATGTGGTGCCTTTCACGGAACGAATGCGGGGGCCTGACCCGACTTTGCCGATGAGCAGCAGCAGCCCGAATGCGAATGTCAGGGCGAGGAGCGACAGGATGACGGCGGTGTACGGGTCCGTCTTGCTGACAACGACCAGCGCGGTTTGCAGATTGATGCGGTTGAGGAGGGAAGCAATGGTGAATTCGCCCAGCACGACCGCGACGGCGATGAAGGCACCCGCCAGAATTCCGCGGCGTAGGTTGGGCACGAGCACGCGCACGAGCACGTTGGTCCAACTCGCGCCCAGGGTGCGTGCCGCCTCGGTGAGGGTCTTCACATCCACACCGTCGATGTTGGACTGGATCGCCCGGTAGGCGAACGGCAGCACGGTGATGCCGTAGGCGAAGGCGAGGGTCCACACGCCGCTGCCGAACAACCGCGACACGACCGAGTACACCGGCGCCAGCCCGACCACGAGCACGATGGCCGGGATGGTGATCGGCAAAATGCAGATGAACTCGAGCAGGCGTCGCAGCTGGGGAAAACGGATGTGCACGAGCAGCATCGTGGGCACGAGCAGCAGTAGCACGATGGCCACCGTGCCGATGGCGAGCGCAAGCGAGTTACCAAGGGCCGTGACAACCGGTCGGTACGGTCCGCTGAAGCCGCTCTGGAACAGGGTGACCCACCGGGAGAAGTCGTATCCGCCCTCCAGTCCCTTGCGCAGAGTGAACTCCACCATCGCGACGATCGGGATGGCGAAGATGAGCCCGATGGAGCCGAGAATGACCGTGCGCGTCACTCGGCTCGGAGCGTGAGCCATGCCTCCCGTCATACGCAGGCCGGCAGTGGCGCGCGGGCGGGCGGCCGGGCGCGCCCGGGCGGTCATCGCTGCCACCGCGCGGCCCGGGACTGCAGCAGGGAATAGCCCGTCATCACGACGGCCATCACGAGGATCATGCCGAGGGCCAGGGCACCGGCGAGATTTTCGCGGCCGAGCAGTGTTTCGCTCGTCAGTGCGGCCCGAATCTGCAGCGGCACGATCTGCGACCCCTGGCTGACAAGCGCTGCCGCCGTGGCGTACGAGGAGAAGGAATTGGCGAACAGCAAGAGCAGACTCCCGAGGAAGGATGGAGCGAGAACGGGGAACGCGATGCGCAGCCAGTACGTGCCGACCCCGCCGCCGAGTGTCGCGTTGGCCTCGGCCCATTGCGGCTTGAGAGCCTGCAGAGCGGGCATGAAGGTGATGATCATCAACGGCACCTGAAAGTAGATGTAGGGCAGAATCAGTCCCGGTGCTTCGTAGATCCAGACACCGTTCTCGAAGATGTCCACGCCGAAGGTGTTTTTGAGGTACAGGGTGACCATGCCTTGGATACCGATGGTCGCGACGAACGCGAACGCGAGCATCACTCCACCGAACTGCGCGAGAACTCCGCTGAGCGAATCGACGGTCACCCGGAGCGGGCCATCGGGGCGAGCGCCGAGCAATCCGTAACAGGCGATCGCGCCCACAACGGCACCCACGACGGCGGTCAGCGCCGACAGCCAGAATGATTTCACGAAGGTGCTGACCACCACGGGATCGCCCAGGGCCATGATCGTCGCCAGCGTGAACGAACCAGAGTTGTCGAAGAATCCCGACCCGATCGCGATCAGGGTGGGTACGGCGAGGAAAAGGAAGACATAAACCGCGAACGGCAGCAGCCCCCAGGCTGCTGCCGTTCGACGGGAACTACTGGACAGCGGCCGCCCACTTTTCGCCGAGCAGGGTCGCGGCATCCGCGCTTTGCTGTTCCGTGGGAACGACCGTGGTCTCCGGAGTCTTCGGCAGGGCATCGAAGAGCGCCGAGTCGATGGTGCCCGCGGCCTGCATGGCCTCGGCGCGAGCCGGGCGGGCTCCGCCGGCCAGCCACAGGTTCTGAGCCTCGTCGCTGTAGAGGAATTCCTGCCAGAGCCGGGCTGCGGCCGGGTGCGGCGCGTCGGCGTTGATGGCCTGGTTGTAGTAACCGGCGTAGCCGGTTCCGGGGAACACGACGACCTTCCAGTTGCGCTGGCCTTCGAGCGTCGTGCCGTAGCCCACGTTGAGGTAGTCCCAGTCGAAGACGACCGGGGTCTCGCCCGAGGCGATGGTGGCGGGGGTCGGGTCGACCTTCAGGAAGTTACCGGCGGCGTTGAGCTCGGAGAAGAAGTCGATTCCAGGCTGGAAGTCGTCGACGGAGCCGCCGTTCTGCACGCTGGCCATGCCGACCCCCGCGAACGCGGCTCCGGCCTGGGTCGGGTCTCCGTTGAGGGCGACCTTTCCCTTGTACTCGGAGCCGAGCAGGTCGGACAGCTTTTCCGGGGCGGGCACGGCATCCGGGTCGTAGCCGACGGCCATGTATCCGCCGTAGTCGCCCACGTACAGGCCGCTCTCTTCCTTGAGCGCGTCGGGAATGTCCGCCCAGGTCGCGACCTTGTACGGCGCGAACTTGTCGGTGCTGGAGACCGCGACGGCGAGTCCGAGGTCGAAGACGTCCGGGGCGGTGTCCTGCCCCTTGAGGTTGTCGGCGGCCTGGATCTCCTCGGCGCTGGAGCCATCGGGCGAGGCCTCGGTCAGCGTGATCTCCGGGTACTTCTGAGCGAAGAGGTCGAGCACGGCGCCGTAGTTGGCCCAGTTGCGCGGGAGGGCGATCACGTTGAGCGCGCCTTCGGCCTTCGCGGCAGTCTCCAGTGCGGCCAGATCGCCGAAGGCGGTCAGGCTCGTCGCCGTGGCGGCATCGACGCCGCCGGCGGTGGGCGCCGGGTCGGTGCTGCAGGCGGACAGCGACATCGCGAGGGTGGCGGCAATGGCCAGAGACATGGTCAGCGTACGTTTAATGGACAAGTTTCCTCCGTTGTAGCCACCATTGGCTGTCTGTCAGCTTATGGCGAGCGGGACCCAAGCAACAGAGCAGGGTGAACTGTGCTGATCACGGTCAGATTACGAAGTCGACGTGACCGAACAGCACCGCGCCGCTGAACACGGCATGAACGGCTGGTGTCCACTGCGGCTAGGGTCAGCAGGATGGCCCAGTCAGTGTCCCCTGCCCTTTCCCGACGCATCGCCCTCGCCGCACAGGGATTCGGCTCACGCCCCGCCGCCGCGGCCCCCGGCATCCGCCAACTGACCGCGCTGGTGGATCGTCTCGGACTGCTGCAGATCGACTCGGTGAACGTCTTCGAGCGCAGCCACTATATGCCCGCATTCAGCCGTTTCGGCGCCTACGACAAGGCCCAACTCGACCGGCTGACCTCGGGCCCGGTGCCCCGTCTCACCGAATACTGGGCACACGAGGCGTCCTACCTTCCACTCGAAGCCTGGCCGCTCTTCCACTGGCGCATGCAGGACTACCGGGATCGCAGCGCCCGGGCCACCGACGATTGGTCGCACGGCAACCGGCCCATGCTCGACTGGCTGCTCGCCGAACTCGCCGCGAACGGCCCCATGCGGGCGAGCGAGGTCGAGCACGACGCCAACAAACGCAGCGGTCCCTGGTGGGGCTGGTCAGACGTGAAGACCGGCCTCGAAACCCTCTTCCGGTGGGGCGATGTCGCCGCCGCCGGCCGCACGCGCTTCGAGCGCGTGTACGGCCTCCCCGAGCAGGTCTACCCCGCCGCCCTGCTGGCACGATCGGTCTCGCGAGCGGATGCCCACCGGGAGCTGGTCAGCCGCTCGGCCCGCGCGCACGGGATCGGCACGGCGAGTGACTTCGCCGATTACTTTCGGCTGAAGACCCCCGCGACCCTCGCCGCCATCCGCGATCTCGAAGACGCGGGCGAGCTGCTTCCGGTGGAGGTGCCCGGTTGGGGCAGGAACAACACGCCCGGCCGGGCCTGGCTGCACCGCGACGCCCGACTTCCCCGTCGCATGGACGCGGCAACAATCCTGTCCCCGTTCGACCCCGTCGTCTGGGAACGCGCCCGCGCCCTGCGTCTGTACGATTTTCACTACCGCATCGAGATCTACACCCCGGAGCCGAAACGCATCTTCGGTTACTACTCGCTGCCCATCCTGCTCGGCGACACGATCGTGGGCCGCGTCGACCTCAAGAACGACCGCCAGAACTCCGTTCTCCGGGTGCAGTCCGCTTGGCAAGAGCCCGGTGCCCCCGCCGACACCGCCGCCCGCCTCGCCCCCGTCCTCCGCGACGCCGCCCGCTGGCAAAACCTCGACGAGATCGTCGTCATGCCGCGCGGCACCCTCTCCCCCTCACTAGAAATGGAGTTGCGGTGAGGGCTATCTGCGGGGTGTCGAGTTATGGGGTTTCTCAGGCAGGTCCGAGCGTACTTCTCGGACCTGCCTGAGAAACCCCATTGTTTGAGCTGAGGAGCAGATAACCCTCAGCGCAACGACCACTCTCTAGAACTTCCTCCCCATGGCGTTCAACCGCTCGATCCGGTCCGCAATCGGCGGGTGGGTCGCGAAAAGTTTGGCCATCGCGCCGGGCTTGAGCGGGTCCGCGATCCACAGGTGCGCCATGGAGGTGTTCTGCTTGCGCATCGGCCGGCCGTACTCGCCGAGCTTGTTCAGGGCGCTCGCGAGGGCATCCGGATGCCGGGTCGTGAGCGCGCCGGTCGCATCCGCCAGATACTCACGCTGCCGCGAGACCGCGAGCTGCACCATCGTGGCGATGAGCGGCGCCACGACCATGGCGACGAGTCCGAAGACCATGACGACGGGGTTGCCGTTGCTGTTATTGTTGCGGCCGAAGAAGGCCATCCGCAGGAACATGTCGGAGATGAACCCGATTGCCACGACGAGTCCGAAGACCACCATCGACACGCGAATGTCGTAGTTGCGCACGTGGCCCATCTCGTGGGCCATCACGCCCTCAAGCTCGGAGTCGTCCATGATGTCGAGCAGACCTGTCGTCGCCGCGACGATCGCGTGCTGCGGGTCACGGCCAGTGGCGAAGGCATTCGGTGCCGGGTCGTTGATGATGTAGACCTCGGGCATCGGCATGCCGGTGGCGATCGACAGGTTCTCGACCGTGCGCCACAGCCGAACGTTGTCGGCCTTGCTCGTGAGTTTGACACCGCCGCTCATCGCGATGGCCTGTCGGCCGGCAGCGAAATACTGGATCAACACATAGAGACCGGCGATCACGACGACGGCGATGAACATGCCGTAGCCGCCCCCGCCATACGTGAAGTTGGCCAGCCAACCGAGCCCCGCGATGATCGCGAAGAAGAAGATCATGATGAAAACCGTGTTGCGTTTGTTTTTCGCAATCGCGCTATACATCTGCGCTCCCGACTAGAACTGCACGCGCGGCGGCTCCGCAATCGCTGCGGAGTCGGCCACCTCGAAGAAATCACGTTCGCTGAAGCCCAGGTTACGGGCGAACAGGTGGTTCGGGAAGACCTGGATCTTGGTGTTGAATTCGCGCACGCCGCCGTTGTAGAACCGGCGCGAGGCCTGGATCTTGTCTTCGGTGTCGACGAGCTCACCCTGCAACTGCAGGTAGTTCTGGCTCGCCTGCAGCTGCGGGTACGCCTCGGCCACGGCGAAAATGCTCTTGAGCGCCGTCTGCATGTGATTCTCGGCAGCGGAGGCATCGGCCGGGCCCTGGGCCGACAGCGTCTCGGCGCGCGCCTTCGTGACGTTCTCGAAGACCGACTTTTCGTGCGCCGCATACCCCTTGACCGTTTCGATCAGGTTTGGAATCAGGTCGGCACGCCGCTTCAGCTGAACGGTGATGTCGCTCCAGGCCTCGTCGACGCGAACCTTGAAGGTCACGAGTGAGTTGTACGTCGACCAGAGGTAGATGCCTGCGATGGCAACGATGACGACGACGATCAGGACCGGGATGAGCCAATTCATGGCAGCGTCTCCTTGTAAATTGAGCATGGAAACACAAATTTTGGTAGCCCCCATGCGGTGCATGACCATAGTAACCACCTGTTCTGAGGGCCTCCTCCGCTTCTCACCAGACTCCAAGCTAAGTCGAAGGGTGCGCGCACCGGCCCAAATAGCACCGGATCGGCACCTGACCGGTACTTGACAGACCCGGTGCCTCGGCGAAGAGTTCACCCATGATCACTTCCTCCGACACCGCCGTCTCGGTGCGGGACCTGCACGTGCGCCGCGGACGGCAGGCTGTGCTGCACGGGCTGAACCTCGATGTTCCCCTCGGTCAGGTCGTTGGCCTGCTCGGGCCGAGCGGAAGCGGTAAGACCACGCTGATGCGGGCTGTTGTGGGCGTGCAGGTCGTGCAGTCGGGCGTGGTGACGGTGCTCGGGCAACCGGCCGGCTCCGCCGTTCTTCGCCACCGCGTGGGCTACGTCACCCAGAACGCGAGCGTGTACGACGACCTCACGGTGCGTCAGAACCTGCAGTACTTCCGCGCTGTGCTCGGGGCACCCCGCAGCGATGTGGATCGTGTCATCACGCTCACCGACCTCGGCGCACAGAGTCGGCAACTGGTCGGCTCGCTGTCGGGCGGGCAGCGCAGTCGGGTCTCGCTGGCCGGTGCGCTGCTCGGTTCCCCCGACCTGCTCGTTCTCGACGAGCCGACGGTCGGGCTCGACCCGGTGCTTCGGGTGGAGCTGTGGTCGTTGTTCCACCGACTAGCCGCCGCGGGAACGAGCCTTTTGGTGTCGAGCCACGTGATGGACGAGGCCAACCGGTGCGATCGTCTGCTGCTGATGCGCGATGGAGAGATCCTCGCCGACGATGCTCCGCAGGCACTGCTGGACGCCACGGCGGCGACCGATATGGAGCAGGCGTTTCTTGTGCTGATCGGGCAGCATCCGCTCACCCACGAGACGCCGGAAGACGGAGGCGGATCTTGACGCCCGCCCGGACGCTCGCGACGGCCGGGCGCATCCTCACCCAGATCCGTCACGACCCGCGAACGATCGTTCTGCTGCTCGTGGTGCCGAGCCTGTTGATCGGGCTCATCGCGTGGATCTTCTCAGACACGACGACGTTCGACACGGTGGGGCCGGCCATGATCGCCCTGTTCCCGTTCATTGTCATGTTCCTCGTGACGAGCATCACAACCCTGCGGGAGCGGCGCACGGGAACCCTGGAACGGCTGCTGTCGATGCCGCTTGGCAAGGGCGACCTGATCCTCGGTTACACACTCGCCTTCGGCCTGCTCGCCGCGGCGCAGTCTGCGGTGGCGGTGGCTTCGCCGTGTGGGTGTGCGGCCTGGAGATTCAGGGGTCACTCGGGCTGCTGCTGGCGGTTGCCGTGGCAGATGCCGTGCTCGGCACGGCCCTGGGGCTGCTCGCGAGCGCCTTTGCACGCACGGAATTTCAGGTGGTGCAGTTCATGCCGTTGTTGGTGTTCCCGCAGATCCTTCTCGGCGGCATCTTTCTCGCTCGGGGGCAGCTGCCGGACGCCCTGCAGGTGATCAGTGACTGGTTGCCGCTCTCCCACGCGATTGAGGCCCTGCGCGCCGTGGCCACCGGGTCGGAAGACGACGCATACGTCATCGGCGAGCTGCTCATCATCGGGGCGTGGATCGTGGGCGCCGTCGTGCTCGGGTCGATCACTCTGCGCCGCCGCACTCCGTAGCACCGGCCCCGCCGCAAAACCGGAGAACTTCACGACACGCCGGACGGGGTGTCCGGGCGACCCGGCGTGTCTCAGAACCACCGGTTTTAGCGCGCGGCGAGCACTTTCTGGAGCCAACGATAGGAGTCCTTG
This sequence comes from Cryobacterium sp. MLB-32, assembly GCF_000738085.1. GTDB lineage: Bacteria > Actinomycetota > Actinomycetes > Actinomycetales > Microbacteriaceae > Cryobacterium. The sequence continues at coordinate 22,763 of NZ_JPRS01000025.1, read as the reverse complement.
GGGGTACGGGTGGTCATTCCGTCGCTGAACGACACCTGCACGAGGCCGTAGCGCTGGGTGTAGCCGGCCGACCATTCGAAGCCGTCGAGCAGGGACCGCACGAAGAATCCACGCAGATCCACTCCGGCCGCCGCTCCCCCCGGCCGCACGGCGTTCACAGCCGCCTGAAGGTGCTCGGCCAGGTAGTCGATGCGCAAAGGATCGTGCACGACCCCACGCTCGTCGGCCTGGTCGGCAAACCCCGCCCCGACCGTCGTGATGTACACCGGCGGGAGCGCGTCACCGTAGCGTGTGTGCAGCTCGGCGAGCGCCACGCCGAGGTACTCCGGAGCGTTGACGGCGCCCGCGCCGGTGAGGGGGAATTCCCTGTATGCGGCGGCGTGAAAGGGAAAGGCCGGGGCGACAGGTGCCGGGTCGTCCCTGCTGACGATACGACCGGTTCCCGCCGCGATCCGCGTCGGTTCCGTGTAACTGAGCCCATAGAAGTCGAGGGGCTGGTGGATCACGGCCAGGTCGGCCGGATCAGCCTCGAGCAGGCCGCGCAACTCCACCGCGAACGGCTCCAGCGGGTCCGGATACCGGCCCAGCAGCACCGGATCGGCGAAGATCCGGTTGTGCAGCAGGTCGTAGAGGGCCGCGTACGACCGGTCCTGCTCTCGGTCGGTCAGCGACTCCACCGGCGAGTACGCGTTGGACAGGCCGATCCGGCCACGGACATCCGCTGCCCGAAGTCCCTGAACGGCGAGGCCGTGGGCGAGCAACTGGTGATGGGCGGTGGGCAGCGCGTCGAACAGGAGCGCGCGGCCGGGCGCCTGGCTGCCCAGCGCGTAGCCGTTGAGCATCACGGTGGCGGGTTCCTCCAGGGTCACCCAGCTGTCGATGCGATCGCCGAGGGCCTCCCCCACCGCGTGGGCATAGTCGCCGAAACGACCCGCGGTATCGCGGTTGAGCCAGCCACCGCGCAGCGCCGCCGGGGTGTCCCAGTGCGAGAGCGTGGCCATGGGGCTGATTCCGTCGGCCAACAGCGCGTCGAGGAGCCGGTCGTAGAAGGCGAGGCCGTTGCGGTTGAGCGCGCCTCGCCCCTCCGCCTGCAGGCGCGGCCAGGACAGTGAGAACCGGTAGGCGTCAACCCCAAGTTCCCGAAGCAGGGTGGCATCCTCGGCGAATTTGGCGAGGTGGTCAGCCCCGATGGCGGCGTTCGACCCGTCGATGATGCGCCCGGATGACGCGGTGAAGGTGTCCCAGACCGAGTCACCCCGCCCTCCATCGCGCGCGGAGCCCTCGATCTGAAAGGCCGAGGAAGAAACGCCGACCACGAAACCGTCGGGAAGAAAATCGCCGAGTTCGCTCGTGCGATGCGGCCAGTCGCGTCGCTGGGACGCCGTTTGTTTCGCCCGAGCGGGCTTCGCGGGGGTGCGGGGAATCATGGTCACGGGCCGAGGACTCTTTCCAGATAGCTGTTGCTGAAGCGGCGTTCGGGATCGAGCCTGTCACGAACCGCGAGAAAGTCGTCGAAGCGCGGGTACAGGCCGCGCAGCGCGTCGGCATCCCGATAGTGCAATTTGCCCCAGTGCGGGCGCCCGCCGTGCCCGATCATGATCTGTTCGACCGCGCGGAAGTAGTCTTCCGGGTCTTCGCGCACGTACCGGTGCACCGCCACGTAGCCGGTGTCACGCCCGTAGGCGGTCGACAACCACAGGTCATCGGCCGCGGCTGAGCGCACCTCCAGCGGGAAAGAGATGCGCCAGCCACGCGCCTCAATCAGGTGCTGAACCTCGCGAACGACGTCCGCCACGTTTTCACGCGGCAGGGCGTACTCCATCTCGCGGAAACGCACGGTGCGACTGGTGGCGAACACCCGAGAGGAAGCATCCGTGAAGGCACGGTTTCCGGTGGCGCGCGCGGACAGCCGGGCCAGCGGGGGAATCAGGGCGGGCACGACGGCGCCCACGGCGCAGACGCCGCGATAGGCCCCGTTCGCCAGCACCTCGTTGTCGATCCACCGGGACACGCGCGCCGCCCGCGCCCCGACAGGGCGCTCGGCGAGACGCGTGTTGGTCTTGGTCAGTGCCGTGCCCGTATGAGGAAACCAGAAGAACTCGAAATGGTCGGTCGCTCCCGACCGCTGCAGGTACTCCTCCAGCACCAACTCAATCGGTTCCGCCTTCTCTTCCGAATGCAGAAGGAATCGGGGCACGCATTGCAGGGTCACGTTCACGATGATGCCGAGCGCACCGAGGCCGAGGCGGACGGCGGGGAGCAGGTCGGCGTTCTCGGTCTCGCTCACGTACAGCAGGCTGCCATCGGCCGTCACCAGGGTCAGTGCCGTGACCTGACTGGCCAGGCCCGCGAACCCACCACCGGTGCCGTGCGTTCCGGTGGAGATGGCCCCCGCCACTGTCTGCCGATCGATATCGCCAAGATTCGTCAACGCCAGGCCATGCTCGTCGAGCAGTGTGCCCAGTCGGTGCAGCGGGAGCCCCGCGGCCACCGTCACCCGGGCGGTTCGGGCATCGACATCGACACGCCCGCCCAGATCGAAGAGATCGAGCTGCACACCCGGCGCGACCGCAATGCCCGTAAAGCTGTGACCCGTGCCGACGGCCTTGATTGTCAATCCGGCACGCTCGGCGGCCAGAACCGAACGCTGCACGGCCCCCACTGTCGTCGGCCGTTCGACGCGCACGGGGCGCACCGATTCGGTGCGTGCCCAGTTGCGCCACGGAGGCTGCCGGAGGATCACGGAGACACCCGTCGAACGCCCCGAGGACGCGCACCATTCATAGCTGCCTGGTCATCTGAAAACCGTCCGTCGGTAGGCTTCGCGTGGGAATCTCGTTATGTTGCGTGGCACATTGACTTTGCGGGTTTCGCCCCGTCAAATAGGGTGGTGGGCCCTGTGACCTCAACCAAACTTATCGTCTCTCCGCTGTCGTCGGTGCGACAGCGGATGCGTCGCTGTGCCCTGATCGCTGTGGTGGCTCTGGCCACATCCCTGCTCGCCGTGTCCGCGCCGCTTCACGCTCCGTCGTCCTCGGCCACAACGCCTCCGCCGGGCGAGAGTAGCGCAGTGGCCCCGGAACCCAACCCGGTTGCCCAGCCCGTTGCCGCACCGACGATTGACAGTCCCTCCGCCGGGATTTTCATCGGCAGTTCCACGACCACGGTGTCCGGCACGCGCGATGCGTCCTCAGAGGTGCAACTTTTGTCTCCAGCGGGCGGCGACCCGCTGTGCATCATCGTTCCCGACGGAAGCACCACGTGGACGTGTGACAACGCCCGGTTGCCCAACGCCCCGGACGTCACCCTGCGAGTCGTCGCCACCGGCAACGCCGATCTTTTCGACGAGATCACCGTCGCTGTGCTCGGCGCCCCCACGGTCACGGGCGGTCCGACCGGCCAGAACACCTCCAACGGCCTCGTGCGCGGCACCGGCTATCCCGGAGCGACCGTGACGGCCTCCATCTCCGACGGAATCTCCTGCACCTCTCGGGCCGATGGCTCGGGCGCGTGGACCTGCCATCTCGACGGTCTCGTGTCGAGCGGGAGCCGTCAGGTGACGGCGAGCCAGATCTCCGATTACAGCAGTCCGTCGTCGTCCAACGCCAGCTTCGGCATCACAATCGACTTCGATCTCAACCGACCTGTCGCCCCCGTCATCACCACCCCGAGTCGCGGGGCCCAGATCCCCGTGGCCGGTGCCACCTATGCCGGCACGGGTGAGAGCGGGGCCACCGTCACCGTCTTCGCCGGCCCGTACTCGGTGTGCCGAGCTCCCGTGACAAACGCGGCCTGGAGCTGCTCGGCCGGCGGAATCGGGGCCGGTTCCTATTCCCTCGTGGCGGTACAGAAGGATGCTGCGGGCAACGTGAGCCCGGGGAGCACCGCGTTCTCCGTGGCCTATGTGCAGCCGTCAACGCCCCCACCGTCGCAGAGCGCACCGCCTACTCCGAATGGAACTGCCACCACGGTGCCCGTCCCGAGTGAATCAGAACCATCCGCATCTGCAACAGCCGAGGCCGTTCCCCCCGTGGCCGTCCCTGAGCCGACGGCATCCGCGAAGCCCGCTCCCCCGATCGCCTCCGAATTTGGCGCAGGGCCCTGGAACGACCCGACACAGTTCACCACGGCGGTCCCCTCGTCGTGGTCCAGTGCGTCATTCCCGTGGCTGCAGGCCGTGCTCCTGGCGCTGGGAGCGGTGCTGCTGCTGGCGATCCCCTCACGACTCCTCGCGGGAACCGTCTCCCGAGCGCGCGGAGGTCGCCCGCTCTGGGGCACCACCGCGATTGCCGGACGAAACAGAGCCCGGGACGAGTTCGAGACAGCGCCGACGGTGCAGTGGAACCGTTGGCTTCTCGGCGGGGCCGCGCTCGTGGCCGCCGCGACACTCGTCATGCTGTCCGGGCCCGTCGTCTCGCAACCCGCGTACCTGCGCCTGCTTCTCGCCGTGGTCGTTGCCGTGCTCATCGTGAATCTCGCAGCCGCGCTCGTGCCCCTGTTGTGGAGCTCCCGGATCCTCCACATCACCGCGACAATCACGTTCCTGCCGCGCTACCTCGTGCTGGTCGCCGTGGCAGCCATCGGGTCCCGCGTGCTCGACATCCATCCGGCTCTCCTGTTCGGTCTGCTCGGCAGCGTCACCGCAGCAGCCGGACCGACACTCGCCCAGCGTGGACAACTCGCCTCAGTACGTTGCGTCGGCCTCGTCCTGCTGGCGATCATTGGATGGCTCGGACTGAGCGCGCTGCCTCCGATCGACGGATTCATGGGCGCCTTCCTCGCCGAAGTCCTGAACACCATCGTGCTCACGGCCATCGGCTCCGCGGTCTTCGTGCTCGTGCCTCTTGGCAGCACCAGCGGCAGGAGCGTGCTCGCCTGGTCGCCGCCCGTCTGGGCAGGCCTCATGGTTGTGTCATTGACGCTGCTCTTCGCCGTGCTCTCGCCCGCGATCGACGCCTGGCAGTCCGCCGGCGCCATTCCCTTGCTCTGGCTGGCCTCCGTTGTCTTCGCCGCTCTGAGCGCCGGAGCCTGGGCCTGGCAACGCTTCGTGGCTCCGGCGGGCCTCTGACACGCGCTATCGTTCAGATGTGCGCTTAGGAGTCCTCGACGTCGGGTCGAACACGGTCCATCTGCTGGTTGTCGATGCGCACACGGGCGCACCGCCACTACCGATGGCCTCCGACAAGGCCGTCCTGCGGCTGATGCGGTACATCACCCCGGACGGGGCGATCAACGACGAGGGCGTCGCCGCCGTGCTGACCGCCGTGCAGAATGCCGCCGACTTCGCTCGTCGCCACAACGTGGACGAACTCCTGCCGTTCGCGACGTCCGCCCTGCGTGAAGCCACAAACGGGCCAGATCTGCTGGAACGTGTCGAGCGCGAAACCGGTGTGGCGCTGCAGGTATTGTCCGGCGAAGACGAGGCCAGACTGACGTTTCTGGCGGTGCGCCGTTGGTACGGCTGGTCCGCAGAGAACATCCTGCTCTTCGATATCGGTGGCGGATCACTCGAGATCGCCGCCGGAGCGAACGAGATCCCTGACGTTGCGCTGTCCCTGCCTCTCGGCGCCGGCCGCACGACGATCGGTTTCCTCCACCACGATCCTCCCCTGCCCGACGAGGTCAGCGCCCTACGCGCCCACGCGACCGCCGTGCTCAAGCGAACGGTCGGCGCGTTTGCCGCCCTCCCCGCGCCGCACCACATCGTGGGCTCTTCCAAGGCCATTCGCTCGCTCGCTCGTCTCGCAGGCTCGACGTCGGAGGGCGTCGGCTCGGGCGACCGACTTCGTCTCGGTCGGGCGCAGCTCAATGATTGGGTTCCGCGGCTTGCACGGATTCCCGCCGAGGCGCGACCTGCCCTCCCCGGAATCACCGCTGACCGGACCTTTCAGATTGTGGCCGGCGGAATCGTCTTGGGCGAGGCGATGGCTGCGTTCAAGGCCGAGGAGCTCGAGGTGTCGCCATGGGCGCTTCGCGAGGGAATCATCCTGCGCTACCTCGACCGGCTCGCCTGACTTCACGCACCCCCTGCACATCGACGATCTCGATGGTCACGTCTGGAAGGTCAGGTTCACAGATCCGCACGCCGCTCAGCACGTCCCGACAGCGATGCAACGACGCCGGTCCGCTGCGTACGATGCCTGCAGGGATCGGGCCTACGCCACGCGCACGTCGATCTCGCCGGGCTCGGCGGCTTCGCTCCCGAAGACGAGGTAGCGATTGGCGATCTTGTCGCTGAAGAAGCGGTCGTGGCTGACCACGACAACGGCGCCGGGAAAATGCATGAGTGCCCGCTCCATCACCTGCGTGCTTGACATGTCCAGGTGGTTGGTCGGCTCATCGAGCAACAGCACAGAGGCTCCAGAGAGCAAGCACTGGGCCATGGCAACTCGCGCACGCTGCCCGCCCGACAGATTACCGATCTTCTGCTTGAGATCAGCTTCGGAAAACTGGAACATCGCCAGGAAGCGGTTCACGGATTTGCGTGTCGCGGTGAGCGCGAGGCTGTCGGGCAAGGCGTTAACGGCGTGGCTGACCGTATCAGTGTCGTCCAGTTCGTCGAGCACCTGGTTGTAGGAGACAACGCCCGCGCCGGATGCCCACGTCACATCGCCGGAATCGGCCCGTTCTTCGCCGGTCAGCACGCGGAGGAGGCTGGTTTTGCCGCTGCCGTTGGGGCCGAGCACCACGATGCGGTTGCCACGACGAATCTCGAACGTCAACCCGCTGAACAGGAGCTTGTCCCCGTATGACTTACTGAGGTTGTCCACCCGGCACAGGGCGTCTTTGACGTGCAGGGAACCGTAGATCTCCGTGATGATCTGGTCGACGGGCCGGGGGGTCCGTGACTTCTTGATGTGAGCAAGCTTGTTGCCGAGGCCTCGGCTCTCGGCCTTGGCCGCCTCCCGACGGTCGGAGATTCCCTCGGCCTCAAAGGCCAGCAGCTCAGACTCGTGCACGAACTGCGCCTCGAGCGTCTTGAGCCGGAACTGCTTCTGAACGACGTATTCGCCGAAGTTGCCCGGGTACTCGTGCAGGTGGTAATTCTCAAGCTCGATGATGCGGGTGACGACGGAGTCAAGGAATTTGCGGTCGTGCGAGACCACAATTGCGGCACCCTTGAAGTCCCGGAACCATGCTTCGAGCCATTCGACACCGGCCACGTCAAGGAAGTTGGTGGGCTCGTCGAGGAGCAGCACGTCGGGCGCTTCCAGCACGATCTTCGCCAGGGCCGCGCGGTTGCGCCAGCCGCCGGACAGTTCGTCGATGGCGCAGACCCGGTGGGCCTCGTTGAACCCCAGCGTGGAGAGGGCCGTGTCGATGTGGCGGGTGTAGTCCCAGCCATCGAGCCGGTCCATCTCCTCGAAGAGCTCGGACTGACGAATGATCAGCCTGTCCAGCTCGGAACCTACCGGGGAATCGGTCGCGATACTCGAGTCGATGGCAGCCAGCTCGGCTTCGACGGCCTTGACCTCAACAAAGAGGGCGTCGAGAACCTCGGTGATCGTGGACTCACCGTTCAACTCCGAGAACTGCGAGAAGTAGCCGATGCGCGCCCCCGACTCGACGGTCACCGTTCCGGTGTCAGGCGTGACCTGCTCAAGGATGAGCTTGAGCATTGTCGACTTGCCGGACCCGTTCTTTCCGATCAGGCCCACCCGGTCCTTGGGTTCGAGGCGAAAGAACGCCTCGCGCAGGATCTGGGTGTTTTCAAAACCGACGCTGACGTCGTTCAGCCTGATCAGGCTCATCGGTGTTTCCTTTCGGGCAGGATGATCTTCTGCCGTGATGCATGAAGAATACGGGAGCAGTCCTGAGATATGGCTCGTGAGGCCTCGAGACTGATCTCGACAGGCTCGGCCCGAGCGACCTCGCTCCTCGACCAGCGCTGGGATCGAGCTGGTCGAGAACTCGGAGAACTGCGGGAAATACTGTGCGAACGGTGGTGCCCCCGCTGGGACTTGAACCCAGACTTTAACGATTTTAAGTCGTTCGCCTCTGCCGATTGGGCTACGGGGGCGCGTTCGAATTTCTCGAACGCGTCTAGCGTATGCGCTGCCGCGCCTGTGTTGCTACTTCGAGGAGGTTGCCTCGGCGGCGGCCCGTTCGGCAACGACCTCTTCGACCACGGCGTCCGTCGTGGCATCCGCTTCCACGGCGTCCTTCACGACGGGCTGTGCAGCCGCCTTGACGGTGGGCTTGCGAGGCGCACGGGGGGGCGCGCGGCGCACGCGCTGCAGGGGCCTTGGGCGCGGCAGCCTCAACGGGAGGCTTGGGGCGCGAGGCGAACTCCTCGAAGACCGCACGGGGCGTCTGTACGGCAGCGATCGAAACGATGTCGCGACCGAGGAAGAAGTTATTCACCCAACCCCAGACGACGCGAAGCTTGCGCTCCCAGCTCGGCATGGCGAGACCGTGGTACCCGCGGTGGGCGAACCAGGCGGGCAGACCCGTTACAGCGACCTTGCCCGACTGGAACACACCGACACCGATTCCGAGGCCGGCAACGGCTCCGAGGTTCTTGTGGTTGTACTGCTTCGGACCCTCGCCGCGCAGAACGGCAACGATGTTCTCGGCCAGGAGCTTGCCCTGGCGAACAGCGTGCTGGGCGTTCGGTACGCAGTTGCCGCCCACTCCGCCACCACTGAGGTCGGGCACGCAGCTGACATCGCCGGCCGCCCAGGCGTCAAGAACGATGTCGTCTTCGGTACCGACACGGAGGTCGGCCCGGGTCTGAACCCGGCCGCGCTCCTCGATGGGAAGGTCGGTGTGTCGCACGATCGTGGGGTTGGCCATAACGCCGGCGGTCCAGACGATGAGGTCCGTCGCGAAGGTCTCGCCGGTAGACAGCTCGATGACGCCATCGACAGCGCTGGAGAGCTGCGTGTCGAGGTGGATCTGCGCGCCGCGCGCAGCCAGGTTCTCGATGACCCAGAGGCTCGTCTTGAGGGACACCTCGGGCATGATGCGGCCCATGGCCTCGATGAGGTGAAAGTTGACCTCGTCAAAGCTGATCTCGGGGTATGAGGTGAGCAGCGACGTCGCGAAGGAGCGAAGCTCGGCGAAAACTTCGATTCCGGCGAATCCGCCACCGACGACGACAAAGGTGAGCAGGCGTTCGCGCTCCGGACCGTCCGGCAGGCCGGCCGCCTTGTCAAAGTTGGACAGCACGCGGTCACGGATCGCGACGGCTTCCTCAATCGTCTTCAGGCCGATGGCCTGGTCTGCGACGCCCGGGATCGGGAACGTGCGCGAGACGGCGCCGGCGGTGACCACGACGATGTCGTATTCAAACTCCCACGGCTCTCCGATGGAGGGCGTGATGGTCGCTGTCTTCTCGGCGTGGTTCACGTGCGTGACCTTGGCCGTGATGACGTTTGTCTTCTTCAAGTGACGACGGTGCGCGACCACGGCATGGCGAGCTTCGATCGAACCGGCCGCGACCTCGGGGAGGAACGGCTGGTAGGTCATGTAGGGCAGCGGGTCCACCATGGTGACATCTGCTTCACCGGATCGCAGCCACTTCTCGAGCTTCCAGGCCGTGTAAAAACCGGCGTATCCGCCACCAACAATGAGAATTTTGGGCACGATGAGAGGGCCTCCTACATGATTTGTTTGCGCAAGTACTGACTACTTGCGGCGAATTCGCTTGATATGCCGAGTGGCGCCGATGCCGAGCAACCCTAATAGGATACCAAATCCCACGAGCACGGCGAGCGGCAGGGTGATATAGGTCAATGTGAGCTGGGTGGGAAGCCAAGCCGAGGCGATGTCCTGGGTCGGCGGAACCGGATCCTCCGACGGAATTGTCGGCTCGGCGACGGACGGGGCCTCGGTGGGCTGTACCTCGATCTCGGCTCGGCGATGCAGGTGGATCCACTCCTGCAACAGCTCGGCAGGCGTCTGGCCGGTCATGGTCGGCACCCACCCGGTGACGGCTGCATTCGCGTCGATGAGTCCGTTCCCGTAGATGGGACTCGGCGTCGTCTGGCCGTTCGGATTCGCTGATTCGATCACTCGACTCATCACCTCGGCCGCGTCAAGGTTCGGGTGGGCAGCCCGAACGAGGGCGACAAGCCCGGAAACGAGCGGCGCTGCGGCACTCGTTCCATCCCAGAGCACATACCCGCCGCCCGGTACGGCACCGACGAGTTGCTCGCTCGGGGCCGCGACAGAAATCGTGATGCCCTGCGATGAGGCGTCAAAGCTCGCCGTCTTCTCACGGTCCACACCGGCAACCGTGAGCACGCCGGGAATCGTGGCGGGAGCACCGACCTCGGTCGTGCCGCTCCCCCGGTTACCCGCTGCAGCAACGACGACGACATCGTGCTCGAAGGCGTAGAGGAAAGCCGAGTCCCAGCTCTCCGGCCAGAAGAGGGTGTTGCGGGTGAGAGACATATTGATCACGTCAGCTCCGTTGTCGACGGCCCACCGGATGCCCTCGGCGATTTGGTCGTCGTTGCTGACCGTCGAGGCCGAGTCTCCGAATGCCACGGACACCGACAGGATGTCGGCCTCCGGGGCGACGCCGATCATTCCGGTCCCCTCCCCGGTTCCGCGCCCCGCCAGGAGCGAGGCAACCATGGTTCCGTGACCGCTGTCCTGTTTGTCGCTGCCGACCGGCGTCTGCCCTCCTGGCGAACCCAGACCCGAGACATCCGCTCCCCCGACGACCGCTCCGCTCAGCTCAGCGACGGTGCTGTCCACCCCGGTGTCGATCACCGCGATCGTGACGCCGGCGCCTCGGGTGGTGTTCCACGCTTCAGTGAACCCGTAATCGGCCAGCCAATATTCCAGGTCTCGGATCTGATCGGCTCTGGCCGGCGGGGCGTCCAGGACCACGGAACCACCGACAACGGACATGGCCAGAAGCACGCCGATGGCCGCTCCCATGCGCCGCCAGCTCGGTGTCACTCGAGAGAGCGCTGCCACTCGAGAATTGTGTACCGCTCGGGAGCTCTCTGTCACTCCGGAGCCGAATCCGCCGCCGAATAGTCGATGCACTCGCACACGGTAGGCGTCCAGGTGCAGCGGGCCAGGGCGAGGTCGCCGATCGGGTTGACTCCCGGACCGGCGGCCAGGGAATGAGCTCCGAGGGCATGCAGACATTTGACCCGATCGGGCATACCGCCGGAGGAGATTCCCGCGACCTCCGGTACGTCTCCGAGCAGGGCACGGTCGGCCAGGAAACTCTCATGGGCCGACCGGTATGCCGCACGGACCTGCTCGTCGTCGGCGAGAAGCTGGTTGTACTCATTCATGACCTGGGTGGCCTCCAGCTGCGAGAGCGCCGCGGTCGCTGCGGGGTGGCACAGGTAATACATCGTCGGGAACGGCGTGCCGTCAGCCAGCCGCGGCGCCGTGGCCACCACCGTGGGCGCTCCGCAGACACAGCGGGCGGCGATGCCGACCACGTTGCGCGCGGGGCGGCCCAGCTGGGCGGACACCACGGCGATATCAGCGTCGGTAAACGGCTCAAAGGGGGGTCTGGTCATTGTGCTGCCGCTTTCGGTGCAAGACCGGCCGTCATCGTGGAGGCGAACAGGGACGCCAGCCAATCGATCTTCGTGTCTTGGATGGTGGGGCTCACGGGTTCCGTCTCGGCCGTACCGGCGATCGGTGCGGGCAAGTCGTTGATCACGAGGAAGCTGATGTCCCCCGGCCGAACGTAGGAGAGGCGGTCCCGGGCCTGTGTGGTGATGTAGGTGCGATCGTTCCAGCGCTCGCGCTCGGACTTCAGCTGGTCCACCTGAGCCTGTTGCTCCGAGACGTCGGCATTCAGGGCGCTGATCTGCTGGCGTTGTTCTGCATAGGTGCGCAGACTCGGTGCCAGAATCACAACAGCCAGGACGAGGATCACCATCATCACCAGGGAAAACCCGGAGAAATGGATGCCGCGCAGCCAGCCACCGACGGGTGTTTCCGTCGGTCCGGTGGCAGGGAGCTTCCGGTCGGAGGATGTGCTACCCACTGGGGCTCCCTTCGTCGTTCTCGTCATGCTGTTCGGTGTCGTGCTCGGTGAAAAAAAACGGGGCTCCCGACCGGCTCAGCCGGATCAGGAGCCCCGGCGGGTTACGCGGTGAAGCGCGGGAAAGCCGAACGGCCCGCGTACACGGCGGCCTCGCCCAGCTCTTCTTCGATGCGCAGAAGCTGGTTGTACTTGGCCACACGCTCGCTGCGGGCCGGTGCACCGGTCTTGATCTGACCGGCATCCGTCGCGACCGCGAGGTCGGCGATGAAGGTGTCCTCGGTTTCACCCGAGCGGTGCGAGATGATCGCGGTGTAGCCGGCGCGCTGCGCCATCGACACGGCGTCCATCGTCTCGGTGAGCGTGCCGATCTGGTTGACCTTCACCAGGATCGAGTTCGCGGCCTTGAGCTCAAGGCCCTTGGCCAGGCGTGCCGGGTTGGTGACAAACAGGTCGTCGCCGACGATCTGCACCTTGTCGCCGAGCTGCTGCGTGAGGTGCACGTAGCCGTCCCAGTCATCTTCTTCGAGCGGGTCTTCGATCGAGACCAACGGGTACGCCGCGACGAGCTCGGCGTAGTAGGCGGACAGCTCTTCGGCGGACAGCTTCTTACCCTCGAAGTTGTACGAGCCGTCGGAGAAGAACTCACTGGCCGCGCAGTCGAGGGCCAGGGCGATGTCTTTTCCGGGTACGTAGCCGGCGATTTCGATGGCCTCGACGATCAGGTCGAGGGCCGCGCGGTTGCTCGGCAAGTTGGGGGCGAATCCGCCCTCGTCACCGAGGCCGGTGGACAGTCCCTTGGACTGCAGCAGTCCCTTGAGCGCGTGGTAGGTCTCAACGCCCCAGCGGAGGCCTTCGCTGAAGGACTCTGCGCCGAGGGGAACGATCATGAATTCCTGGATGTCCACGTCGTTGTCGGCGTGCGAGCCACCGTTGATGATGTTCATCAGCGGCACCGGCAGGGTGTGCGCGTTCGGGCCGCCGAGGTAACGGAACAGCGGCAATCCGGCCGAGCTGGCGGCGGCCTTGGCGACGGCCAGGCTCACGCCGAGGATGGCGTTGGCGCCGAGGCGCTCCTTGTTGTCGGTTCCGTCGGTCTCGTTGAGGACCATGTCGACGATGCGCTGGTCGGTCGCGTCGATGTCCTCGACGGCAAGGCCGAGCTCCTCGATGACCGAGTCAACGGCATTGAGAACACCCTTGCCGAGGTAGCGCGACTTGTCTCCGTCGCGCAGCTCATACGCTTCGAACACTCCGGTGGACGCTCCGGACGGAACTGCCGCACGGCTGACGGTGCCGTCATCCAACAGGACCTCAACCTCAATGGTGGGGTTGCCTCGGGAATCGAGAATTTCGCGTGCGTCTACTGCCTCAATCAGGGCCACAACTGTCTCCTAAATCTGGGGGGTGGTGGTGCGTGATACATCGGTCAGTCTAACCAAACCCGGTGATACCGGACTGTGCCGCTCTGGTCAGGTCCCGAGGTCCTTGAATTCAAGTTCGGCCGCAGTCGTGGTGTCATTCCCCACAAAAGCAAAACGTCCGAAGCCTGCTTCGGCGGCCCGGTCGAGCAGCGCCTTGAGATTCTTGGTGCGGCGTTCGAGCCGCACGCGCAGCCCGTCGGCCACGAGCGCGGTCTTGAGGTTCACGAGCTGAGCGGGATTCGCATCGGGATTGTGCACGAGAACGACGGCACGGGCAGTGGATGCGTCATCGGCGCCGAGCAGGTCGACGATGCGTTCAAAGCCGATCGAGAACCCGCACGCCGGAACATCCGTGCCCAGAAAACGGCCGATCATTCCGTCGTAACGACCGCCCCCGCCGAGTGAATAGCCGAGGGTCGGGTGGGAGATCTCGAAGATTGTGCCCGTGTAGTACCCCATTCCACGCACGAGCGTGGGATCGAAGACGAGGTCGACTCCGGGCATGGCCGCGCGGAGGGCGAGCAGATCGGCGAAGGCCGTCTGGTCGAGCCAGTCCGGGGCTTCGGCCCCGACGTTCCAGCCCGATCCGCCGAGCGTGTTCACGGTATCGGCGATTCCGGCCGTATCGACGCCCAGGCCGGCGAGCTCGGCGACGACGCCGTCCACGCCGATTTTGTCGAGCTTGTCGATCGTGATGAGCGCGCGTTCGGACAACTCGGGGGCAATCCCCCAGTGGCCGAGCATCGTCGTGAGAATGCGGCGGTCGTTGATGCGGATGGAACAGCCGGTGAGTCCGAGAGCATCAAGGGTGGCCGCGGTCGCGGTGATCAGCTCGATCTCGGCGAGGGGGCCCGCTTCACCGATGATGTCGATGTCGCACTGCACGAACTGACGGTAGCGTCCCTTCTGCGGTCGTTCCGCGCGCCAGACGGGCGCGATCTGGATGGCACGAAAGACCGTGGGCAGTTCCGCGCGGTGCGTGGCATAGAACCGTGCGAGCGGAACTGTCAGGTCGAAGCGCAGACCCAGGTCGGCGAGCGACAGAAGGTCGTCCGCGGCCACGGCGGCAGCGACATCCGTCGCTTTGAGCCCTCTCTTCATCACGGCGAAGGCGAGTTTCTCGTTGTCACCGCCGAGCCCGGAATGCAGCCGGGCGGCGTCTTCCATGACCGGGGTCTCGATCTCGTCGAATCCGTGGGCGGAGAAGCTCTGACGGATCACCCCGAGAGCATGTTCCCTGGACGCCTTGTCGGCGGGGAGGAAGTCACGCATGCCACGGGGAGGGGTTACAGGTGTTGCCATTCCCCAATTCTGTCAGGTCAGCGGCGGGCCGCGAGCGCTGCGGGACGACACCGGGTCCGGACCGTTTCGGATCAGTCCCGAGCCAGCCCGATGATTCCCGCATCGAAGGCGTCCACATCCGCCGCGCGCACGGAGTTCGGCGACATGGAGGCCTCGGCCTGACGAATCTCACCCTGCAGTCCGCGGAGGGCGCTGCGCAGCGCACGCTCGGCGTCGAGGCCCTTGGCTCTCGCCGTGGACACAATGGCCAGCAGCAGGGGGCCGAGCTGGTCCTCGCTGTCGATCGGCAGCGGGAAGGCCGCCTCCGGCTCGATCAAGCCGATCTTCTCGGCCCGGCCGAGCACCTTGTCGGCGAGAGCCAATGCGGGCATTCCTAGTGGGATGCCGTCGAGCACACTCGTGCGCTCTGGCTTCTCCTGCGCCTTGAACCCGTCCCAGGCGGCCGACACATCGGAGGCCGTATCCAGCCTGAGATCTCCGAAGACGTGAGGATGCCGCCCGATCATCTTGGCGTTCATGTGCGCCGCGACATCCTGGATGTCGAAGTCTTCGCCAGCAGTATTCTTGGCCAGGTCGGAGTGAAAGAGCACCTGATACAGCACATCTCCCAGCTCTTCCAGCAGGTCGTCACGGCTGCCCGACTCGATCGCCTCGACGAGTTCGTGGGACTCTTCGACCAGATATTGCACGAGGGACTCGTGGGACTGGTCGGCGTCCCACGCGCACCCGCCCGGCGCGCGCAACCGCGCGACGGTGGCAATGAGGGTATCGAGAGAACTGACGGTTTCTGTCACGGGAAATCTCCTTCGTCCCTCCCAGCTTAATCCTGCGGCAGGCCCCCCGTCTGGGTCTATTCAGGAGGGCCGTGTATTCTAGCCGTGGTGAGCCGGGAAGTCTGGTCGGCAGTTCGATATTTAGCGCCAAAAACTTTGAGGACCCGTACGTGCCCAAAAATTCGCCTGCTCCCGTTTCTCCCGCCAACCGTCCTGACAGGTCCGGCCCTGTACTGCGTCGTGGCAGCTTTCTAGAATTCCAGCGCATCTCACTCATCCTGCGCAAGGAAACCGTCGGCGGCGCCATCCTGCTGGTGGCCACCCTGGCCGCCCTCATCATGTCGAACACGCCGTTCTTCGCCGACGCCTACTTTGCGTTCCGTAATCTCCAGGTCGGCTACGAGCCGTGGCATCTCAAGCTGAGCCTCGGCACCTGGGCGGCCGATGGCTTCCTGGCCATCTTCTTCTTCCTCGCCGGGCTGGAGCTCAAGCGTGAATTCGTCGCGGGAGACCTGCGCAGCGTCAATCGCGCCATCGTTCCGGTGGCTGCGGCGGTCGGCGGCGTCATCGTTCCGGCCATCTTCTACACCCTGATCAACCTCAACAGCGGTTCCGATGCCCTGCGCGGCTGGGCGATCCCGACCGCGACGGACATCGCCTTCGCCCTCGCCGTATTGGCCGTCATCGGCAGCAAGCTGCCCGCCGCCCTGCGCATCTTCCTGCTGACCCTGGCCGTCGTCGATGACCTCCTGGCCATCGCCATCATCGCGTTCTTCTACACGACGGACATCGCCTTCGTGCCGCTGCTGGTCGCGATCGTTCCGCTCGCGCTCTACTGGATCCTCACGCACAAGTACTCCCACTTCTTCGGGACCCGGGCCTTCGCCGCGTGGGCCGTCCTGCTGCCGATCGGCTTTGTCGTGTGGGCGCTGGTGCACGCCTCGGGCGTACACGCCACGGTGGCCGGCGTTCTCCTCGGATTCGCCGTTCCGGTGCTCCGCAGCGCACGAGGCGGCGGGCCGGATGCCGGACCCGGCCTTGCCGAGACGCTCGAACACCGCATCCGCCCGTTGTCATCGGGGTTTGCCATTCCCGTCTTCGCGTTCTTCTCTGCCGGGGTGGCGATCGGCGGAGCCGAGGGCTTCATGCGGGCCATCACCGACCCGGTCTCCATCGGCATCGTTGTGGCACTCGTGGTGGGCAAGCCGGTCGGCGTGCTGCTCGCGACCATCATCGTCACGAAGACGACCAAGGCAGCCCTCGACCCCGATCTGGCCTGGATCGACGTGGCCGGGGTGGCCCTTCTCGCCGGGGTGGGGTTCACCGTGTCGCTGCTCATCAGCGAGCTCGGCTTCGGTCAGGATAGCCCGCATGACGAGCACGCCAAGATCGCCATCCTGATGGGATCGGTGCTCGCGGCGTTGGCCGCGACGGTCGTGCTCCGCAGCCGTAATCGACACTATGGTCGCTTGGCGGCAAAGGACGCTCTGGACGCCGACAACGACGGCGTTCCCGACGTGTACCAGACCGAAAAGCAGGCCGAGAAGTAGGTCAGTCGAACCGCAGAAGGCCCCGCCGCTCATCGAGCGGCGGGGCCTTCGTGTTGTGCGGGTGTGTGTGGGCCTACGTGGCCGAAACCGCGACCTCAACCGGGCGCGGGAAGATCGCGCCGAGAAGCGTGTCGGTCCAGGCGATGAGCGTAGCGTCATCGACCGGGCCGCTCGTGCGCGGGTCGGTGCTCGTGCGCGGCAGCGGCACGATGAGCGCGCCGTTCGTCGGCGTGTACTTCGCACCGGGGTACATGCGGCGCAGCCGGATCTGAATAGAATCGGCGAGGTCGGCGGAGGAAATCCGAAGATTGGAGCCCATCGCGACGACCTCGCTCAACCCGGCCTGTTGCGCCTGCCAGCGCAGTCGCGAGACGGCCACGAGGTTCCGCACGGGCGTGGGCGGGTCGCCGTAGCGATCCGTGAGCTCGTCCAGCACGAGGTCGATCTGGTCGGCCGTGGCGGTGGGTGAGCTGGCGCTCGAGAGCTTTTGGTAGGCCTCCAGGCGCAGCCGCTCGCTGTCCACGAAGTCGTGGGGGATGTGCGCGTCCACCGGGAGTTCGAGCCGCAGCTCGGTCTGTCCTTCCGCAACGTCGCCACGGAAGGCGCTCACGGCCTCGCCGATCATGCGCAGGTAGAGGTCGAAGCCAACCCCCGCGATGTGTCCAGCCTGTTCACCGCCGAGCAGGTTGCCCGCGCCACGAATCTCGAGGTCCTTCAAGGCCACCTGCATGCCGGCGCCGAGTTCGTTGTTGGCCGCGATCGTCGACAGGCGATCGTGCGCCATTTCGGAGAGCGGCTTGTTGGCGTCGTACAGAAAGTACGCGTAGGCGCGTTCACGTCCGCGCCCGACACGCCCGCGCAACTGGTGCAGCTGACTGAGTCCGAACTTGTCGGCGCGGTCGATGATGATCGTGTTCGCGTTGGCGATGTCGAGCCCGGTCTCGATGATCGTCGTCGACACGAGAATGTCGAACTTACGCTCCCAGAAATCACCCACGACCTGTTCGAGCTGCGCCTCCGGCAGCTGGCCGTGCGCCACGGCGATGCGAGCCTCCGGCACCAGTTCGGCGAGCTGCGCGGCCACGCGATTGATGCTCGTCACCCGGTTGTGCACGAAGAAGATCTGGCCCTCCCGCAACAGTTCACGACGAATGGCCGCGGCAACCTGCCGCTCGGAGTACGGGCCCACGAACGTCAGGATCGGGTGGCGGTCCTCCGGAGGGGTGGCGAGCGTCGACATTTCCCGGATGCCGGTGACGGCCATCTCGAGGGACCGCGGAATCGGTGTCGCACTCATCGCGAGGATATCCACGTTGGTCTTGAGCTTCTTCAGCGCGTCCTTGTGCTCCACTCCGAAGCGCTGCTCCTCATCGATGATCACGAGCCCGAGGTCTTTGAAGATGATCGACGGCGAGAGCAGGCGGTGCGTGCCGATGACCACATCGACCGTTCCATCGAGCATTCCGGCGATCGTCTCGCGGGACTCCTTCTCGGTCTGGAAACGGGATAGGGCCCGCAGGTGCACGGGGAAACCGGCAAACCGCTCCTTGAAGGTCTCCATGTGCTGGCTCACGAGCAGGGTCGTCGGCACGAGCATGGCGACCTGCTTGCCGTCTTGAATGGCCTTGAACGCGGCGCGCACCGCGACCTCGGTCTTGCCGAATCCCACGTCGCCCGAGAGCAGGCGGTCCATCGGAATGGGCCGCTCCATGTCGGCCTTCACCTCGTCGATGGTGGTCAGTTGGTCGGGCGTTTCCACGAACGGGAAGGCTTCCTCGAGTTCGCGCTGCCACGGTGTGTCGGGAGCGAAGGCGTGGCCCTTGCTCGCCATTCGGGCCGAGTAGAGCTTGACCAGTTCGACGGCGATGTCGCGCACGGCCTTGCGGGCCTTGGTCTTGGCCGATGACCAGTCGCTGCCGCCCATCTTGCTCAGCGCCGGCGCTTCGCCGCCCACGTAACGCGAGACGAGGTCGAGCTGGTCAGTGGGAACATACAGCTTGTCTCCCGGATGCCCGCGCTTTGACGGCGCGTACTCGAGCACGAGGTACTCGCGCGTGGTCTTGATCGGGTTGCGCCCGCCGCTGGACACCTCGCGCTGGGTGAGTTCAAGGAAGCGCCCGATGCCGTGCGTCTGGTGCACGACATGGTCACCGGCCTTGAGCTGCAGGGGATCGACCACATTCTTGCGCCTGCTGGCGAGTTTCTTCACCTGTCTGGCGTCGTAGCCGGCGGTACGTCCATAGAACTCGGATTCGCTGATCAGCGTGAGCTTGTTCTGCGCAACCTCGAAGCCGTGGTCGACACCGGCCTTAAGCAGGTAAGCAATACCCGGTTCGGGGTCGTTCGGCCACATGTCGACCACGCGGGCCGGCAGTTCGTGCTCGGCGAGCACCTGCGCGGCGCGCTCCACGAGGCCTGTGCCCTGTGCCACGATCCCCACGGTCCAGCCGTCTTTCAACCGTGCGGACACATGCCCGACCGCGCCTTCCACGTTGCCCTGGAAGCTCGGCACCGCGTCCGCGTCGATGCGAATGGTGAGGAGTTCGTCCATCTCCCGGTGTTCCGGGAGGGTCTCGACGTCCGTGGGTGCGGCCTGGAACGTGCTCAGGGTCCACCACGAGTGGCCGGATGCCGGCGCGCCCGGACGCGAGTAGGTCACGGAGTCCCGCAGGCGACCCAGCGTGAGGAAGTCCCCCGACTCCAGGTCGATGGGCGAGTCGGCGCCGGCCGTGGCGGCGCTCCACGCCGCCCCCAAAAACTCCCGGTTGGTCTCGGCCAGGCTGATCGCCCGGCTTGCCACACGCTCGGGTGAGATCACGGCGACGGCAGCCCGGGCGGGCAGATAGTGCGTGACGGGCACGAGACGGTCGACGAGCGCGGGCGCGAGACTCTCCATGCCCTCCACGGGGATTCCCTCGGCAATCTTGGCGAGCATGCTGGAGAGACTCGGAAACTCGCTCTCCATTTCGCGGGCACGTTGGCGCACGGCGGGGCTCAGCAGCAGTTCACGACTCGGCGGAAGGCTCACGGCGTCGACCGGTTCGGGGAGCGAACGCTGGTCTGCCACGGAGAATTGGCGGATCTGGTCGACCTCATCTCCGAAGAATTCGATGCGGAACGGATGCGAGGCCACGGGCGGGAACACGTCGAGGATTCCGCCGCGAACAGCGAACTCACCGCGCCGGGTCACCATGTCCACGCGGGCGTAGGCGACGTCCACAAGTTGCACGGCGATGGCTGCGAGGTCGTGGCCGCGTGCCGAGACCCGCAGCTCGATGGGCTCGTAGTCGGTGAGGTTGTCGGCCACCGGTTGCAGGGCTGCGCGCACCGAGGCGACGACGATGAGCGGGCGTCGGTCACCGACGGACGTCTCTTCCCACTCGCGCATGCGGCGCAGGGCGTGGAGCCGGTTGCCGACGATCTCGGCGCTCGGGCTCAGCCGCTCGTGCGGCAGGGTCTCCCAGGCCGGAAAGTCGATGATCTCCGCGTCACAGGCGAAGGCTGCCAGGTTGTCGCGCAGCGCTTCCGATTCGCGGCCGGTCGCCGTAATCACGAACAGGGCCTGGGCCTCGTCGCTGCGTTGCTCGAGGAGCGCAGCCAGCAAGGGCGCTCGCAGCCCCTCCGTGAGTGAGAAATCGGCGTCACGGCTCGCATAGGCGAGGGCGCTATCGAACGTGGAGGCGCGCTTGAGCGCAGCGATTAAGCCTGAAGGATCACCGGTCGAGTCTACGCAACCCCGCTGACAGCCGCATCCTGATCTCGACAGCCGCTCGGATCGAGCCCGTCCAGATCAGGCCGCGACTGTCAGGAGGGGGCGTGGAATCGTTGCTGGGCCGCGGTGAGCCCGTCGCTCGCGATGAGATCGATCGCGTCCGTGGCATCCGTGAGAATGTTGGGCAGCACGGCGCGCTCGGACGACGTGAAGTCGTGGAGTACGAAGTCCGCGGCCGGCTGCCGGCCGGGTGGACGGCCGATGCCCATGCGCACGCGGATGAAATCTCCCGTGCCCGTGGCGGCGATGATGTCGCGAAGGCCATTGTGGCCGCCGTGGCCGCCACCGACCTTGAGTTTCAGGGTATCGAATGGAATGTCGAGGTCATCGTGCACCACGATGAGGTGCGACGGCTCGAGCGAGTAAAAGCGCAGGAGCGCCGCAACGGGGCGTCCGGACACATTCATAAAAGTGTTGGGTTTTGCCAGCACAAGCTTCGGGCCGCCGGGCGCGCTGCGACCTTCGGCGACCGATGCCGCGGTCTTGTGATTCTTGAAATTGGCGTGCAGGCGCTCCGCCAGCTGGGCCAGCACCATATGGCCGACATTGTGGCGATTACCGGAGTAGTCGGGCCCGGGGTTACCGAGCCCGACTACCAGCCAGAGATTCTCGTCCAGTGGAATCCTCCGCTTACGACGGAACCAGAAGGGGATGACTACGCGGCAGGCGTCTCGTCGGGCTCGGGAGCGGCAACGGGAGCTTCCTCGCCACGCGGCGTCTGCACGTTGATGACCAGGGTGTCGGGCTCAGAGATGAGCACGGCGCCGGCGGGCAGCTCGATCTCGGACGCGTGAATCTGCGCGCCGTCTTCGAGGCCCTCGATCGAGACCGTAAGGCGCTCGGGGATGTCGGTGGCCTCGACCTCGAGAAGAAGGGTCTTGGTGTCGAAGTCGGCCAGCGTTCCGGGGAAGGACTCACCGGTCATGTGGATCTGAACCTCAACCTGCACCTTTTCGCCCTTACGCACGACGATGAGGTCGATGTGCTCGACGATGGCGAGGAACGGGTCCTTCTGAACGTCCTTCACCAGAACGAGCTGGCTCGTGCCGTTGATGTCAAGGTCGAGGATCGCGTTCGCGCGGCGCAGCAGCAGTCCCATGCGGTGCGAGGGAAGCGACACGTGCACGGGCTCGGTGCCGTGGCCGTAAATGACGGCGGGGATCATGCCCAGCACGCGCAGCTTGCGGGCCGCACCCTTGCCGAACTTCTCGCGCAGTTCAACGGTTACCTTGTTGATCTCTTTAGCCATGATGTATCTCCTTGCGAACCCTATGGGTCCTGATCGTTGTCTGGTGCAGCGTCGTTGTTTGGTGCTGTCAACTCGAACGCATGTCAGCGTGAGGAAAAGCCCAAAGTCTCGTCCGCCGCGTCGATAACGGATGCCTGTGGCCCGGTTTCCCGGGCAGGCGGCATCCCTCGCCGAAGTTCAGTTCCCAACTTTACACGTTTCGCGGGCCCGGCGCAGCTCGGGCGTGTCGCCGACGGCCCTACCAGTCGTGAACGGTTCCGTCGGCCAGTCGATTGAACGGCAAATATGCCGTTTGGTAGGGGTACTTTCCGGCTTCATCGACGTTCAATTCCACACCGAGTCCCGTCTTATTGCCGGGGTGCAGATATCCGTCGGTAAAGCTGAACGATTGGTCGAAGACGCTGTTGGTGGCATCGCCGTGTTGCATGTACTCCTGGATTCCGAAGTTGTGGATCGCAAGGTCGAGGTGGAGGGCGGCAGCCATCCCAACAGGCGAAATGTCGGTCGGACCGTGAATGCCGGACTTGATCTGATATTGGGCCGCATAGTCCAGGATCTTCTTCATCGGGGAAATGCCTCCGGTGTGGGTCACAGCCGACCGCACATAATCGATGAGTTGATCCTTGATCAGCGTCTGGTAATCCCAGACGGTGTTGAAAACCTCACCGATGGCAAGAGGTGTGGTGGTGTGCGAGCGGACCAGCCGCAGGGCATCCTGGTTTTCA
>NZ_JPRS01000024.1 GCF_000738085.1 Cryobacterium sp. MLB-32 | reverse complement strand
AGCGACCGGCTCAGGTGCCGCAGCGGGCTCGGCAACGGGTTCAGGTGCCGCGACGGGCTCGGGCGCAGCGGCGGCGGGAGCCGCCGCAGAGCCGTCGCCGATCGTGACGAGGGGAGTGCCGACCTCGACGGTCTCATCTTCTTGCACCAGAATTGCTTCAATTACACCGGCGATGGGCGACGGAATTTCCGTGTCCACCTTGTCGGTCGAAACCTCGAGCAGTGGCTCGTCGACCTCCACGCGGTCGCCCACGTTCTTGAGCCAGCGGGTGACCGTTCCCTCTGTAACACTCTCACCGAGTGCCGGGAGGCTGACGGATTCGCTCATGCGCATGTCTCCTTCAAAACCATTTGTTTTTTCATTGATTACTGACTATCTGTTTGTGGAGCCGGGGGAATACGACTACATCGCGTGCAGTGGCTTGCCGGCGAGGGCCAGGAAGGCCTCCCCGAGCGCCTCGTTCTGGGTGGGGTGCGCGTGAACCAGCGGAGCGATGTCCTCTGGGTAGGCTTCCCAATTGACGATGAGCTGACCTTCACCGATGAGTTCGCCGACCCGCGCACCGATCATGTGCACGCCGACGACGGGGCCGTCTTTGACGCGAACGAGCTTGATTGAACCGGCTGTGCCGAGAATCGAGCTCTTGCCGTTTCCGCCCAGGCTGTACTCGTAGGTGGCGATCTCGTCCTTGCCGAATTTCTCGGCAGCCTTGGCCTCCGAGTAGCCGACGGAGGCAATCTCGGGGTCACAGTACGTGACCTTGGGAATGTTGATGTCCTCAACGATGATCGGGTTCAAGCCGGCGATTTCCTCGGCAACGAAGATTCCGTGCTGGAATCCACGGTGGGCAAGCTGCAGGCCGGGAACGATGTCGCCAACAGCATAAACGCCCGGGATATTCGTCGCGAGGCGCTCATCCGTGATGACGAATCCGCGATCGACCGTAACGCCGACCTCTTCGAAGCCGAGACCGGCCGTGGCCGCGCCGCGTCCGACAGCAACGAGCAGAATGTCCGCCTCGATGGTCGTGCCGTTTTCGAGAGTGACGACCACGCCGGTGTCGTTCTGAGCCACGCTCTGGAAGCGCACGCCGAGCGAGTATTCAATTCCACGCTTGCGGAATGCCCGTTCGAGCTGCTTGGAGATCGATTCTTCCTCCATCGGCGCGAGGTGCGGGAGCGCCTCGATGATGGTGACCTCGGAGCCGAAAGACTTCCAAACGCTGGCGAATTCGACACCGATGACACCGCCGCCGAGCACGGCGACCTTCTTCGGCACATAGTCGAGTTCCAGCGCCTGTTCGCTCGTGATCACGCGACCACCGATCTCAAGCCCCGGAAGGGAACGCGAGTACGACCCGGTCGCGAGGATGACGTTCTTCCCGACGACCGTGTCGTCGCCGACCTGAACCGTCGTGGGGGAGATGAGTCGACCCTCACCGGAAATGACAGTGATACCGCGAGCCTTGATGAGGCCTTGCAATCCCTTGTACTTGCTCGAGACGATTCCCTCACGGAAGGCCGTCACTGCCTGGATATCAATGCCGTCAAATGTGCTCTTGACTCCATACTTTGCGCCTTCGCGGCTGACGTCAGCGACCTCAGCCGAGTGGAGAAGAGCCTTCGTGGGGATACAACCCACGTGCAGGCAGGTGCCTCCGAGCTTGTCCTTCTCGATCAGACCGACGGTGAATCCCAGCTGAGAGGCACGCAGCGCTGCTGCATATCCACCGCTTCCTCCACCGAGAATGACAATGTCAAAGTTTTGTTCCGACACTCAATTTCTCCCTCGCGCAGTACGCACTGTCACAACTTTCCGGTGTGAGTACTCCGGACATGCGACATCGACAAGCTTTTCTTGCCCCTTCGACTGTACTACGGGCGCGAAAAGTCCTCCGCCAGTCGAATGAGGGCGCGGACAGAAACGCCGGTCGGTCCGACGCCGGTGAATCCCCATGCGCCGCCGGAATTCTGAGCGGGTCCCGCGATGTCCAGGTGTGCCCACGGAATGGTCGGGGCCACGAATTCCCGGAGGAACACTCCGGCGAGGAGCATCCCGCCCGCCGTGCTGCCAATCTTCGCGTTCGCAATATCCGCGACGTCAGAGTTCAGAGTCGCGCGCAACTCATCCGGAAAGGGCATTTGCCACACGTCTTCTGCCACCGTCGTGCTGGCCGCGATGACGCTCCGAACGAGGGAATCATCGCCCATGGCACCGAAATAGCGGTTTCCGAGGGCAACGACGGCCGCGCCCGTGAGGGTGGCCACGTCGATGATGGCATCGGGGTTTTCTTCGCTCGCAGCGACAAGCCCATCGGCAAGGACGAGGCGGCCCTCGGCATCCGTGTTCAGTACCTCCACCGTTCGCCCTCCCCGCATTCGCAGAACGTCATTGGGACGGATGGCCGAGCCAGATGGCATGTTCTCGGCGATGCACATCCAGGCCGTGATGCGCACGGGCACGGCCAGTCGCGCGGCCGCTAACGTGACGGCCAGTACTGTGGCGGCGCCGGTCATGTCATATTTCATGCCGACCATGGATGCCGGCGGCTTCAGGGAGAGTCCGCCGGTATCGAACGTGATGCCCTTACCGACCAGGGCCAGGTGCTTCGTGGCCCCCGCGGGTGAATAGCTGAGTTTGACGAGGCGCGGGGGGCGCGTCGAGCCCTGGCCGACTCCCGCGATTCCGCCGAATCCTTCGGCTACGAGCTGCTCTTCATCCCAGATGGTCACGTCGATGGGCAGTCCGGTCACCGCCCGCTGTGCGTGGCGAGCCAACGATTCCGGATACAGGTCCAGGGGCGGCATGTTCACGAGATCCTTCACAAGGCCGACCGCCTCCGCACTGGCTTCCGCACGACGGACCGCATCCGGCGCCGCAATCTCGGTATGCACGGTCATTGTCCCCGCGGGCACCTTCGTGTCCGCGAGGGTGCTGTACCGGTACCCGGTGTACGAGTAGCCCCCGAGTGCCGCGCCTTCCAGGACAGCCTCGACTTCGGCTTCCGTCGTGACCGGGACGGCAAAGGCAACAGCACCGAAACCAGTGAGCTGGCGAACCGCAGATCCAGCGGCGTAGCGGAGTGAATTCGTCGTGACGTCCCGACCAAGACCGACTACAGCGATGGTCCGCAGGGCCTGGCTCGCACCGAAAGGCGCCGCAACCCGCACGAGCTCGTCGCGGGCCCCTGTGACGCCCAACGCCGGAAGTTGAGCTGCCACGAACTGCAACGCCGGGTCCGCGAGTAGCGTCGGGCCTTCTGCCGATTGAACCGCTGCAATCACGATGACGTCGGCATCCGACGCGGAGACGGGCTGATTGGACATGAAAAGGCTGGGAACTGTCATATTCCGATGGTACGTGCACGGCGGCTGTTCGCTCTGGGCACCACGCATGTGAGGGGTATTCCTGCGCTGCTCGGTTTAGAGTTGACGCATGCGGGATCCCTTTGAACTGTACGAGCTGACCGCGGACGCCGAGGGCGTACCCGAAGGGCTGAATCTGGTTGCAGGCCTGACTGGGTTCGCGGATGCCGGGGGAGCTGTCGCTCAGTTCACGGAGTACCTCCTGGGAACCCTCGAGCACTCTGTTATCGCCGAATTCGATGTGGATGAGTTGCTCGACTACCGGGCCCGCAGACCGATCATCTACTTCGACAAGGACCACCTCACCGATTACCAACCGCCGTCACTTCGGCTGTATTTGGCGCACGATGAAATCGGCCAGCCTTTTCTTCTTCTCGCGGGATTCGAACCTGACTTCCGGTGGGAACAATTCACGGCCGCGGTTCTGCAACTCGTTCGCCATTTCACCGTCGCCTCAACGACGTGGGTGCACGCCATACCAATGCCGGTACCACATACGAGGCGAATTGGCGTGACCGTGAGCGGGAACCGCTCGGACCTCATCGGCAGTATGTCGGTCTGGCGCCCGCACACTCAGGTGGCGGCCAACGTGCTGCATCTGATCGAGTATCGGCTTCAGGAAACGGGAGCGTCTACTGTCGGCTACGTTCTCTTGATCCCGCACTACCTGTCCGACACCGAGTTTCCGTCAGCGGCGCTCGCGGCGCTCGAGAGCACGAGTGCGGCGACAGGCCTCATCTTCCCAACAGACCGCGTCCGCGAGTCGAATCGTGAGTTCGTCGCGCGAATCGACGAACAGGTTCGCGACAATCCCGAACTGGCCAAGCTCGTCGGCACCCTTGAGCAGCGCTACGACGCGTACATGGAGGGGAGCCCGTTGCGGTCACCCTTGACGGATGAAGACGGCGAATTACCGACCGCCGATGAGATCGCCGCTGAACTTGAGAACTTCCTAGCCATCCGTCGCACGAAGGATGATGGCCCGCTGGGCTGACAGCGCGAGGGCGGTCCACTGACCTGATCGGCGTTCGGAGTGGTTCGAGCCCCGTGGGCAGCGCGGGTACATTGAGGGGGTGAACTCCCGTCGATCCTGGTTAGTCTTTTACATCGGGTCGTTCGCGTACCTGTCCGCCGTTTTGCAACGTACGTCGCTGGGCATTGCGGGTGTCTCCGCCGCCGAGCGCTTCGGTGGTTCCGCCGCGTTGCTCTCGAGCCTGGCCGTCGTGCAACTCATTGTCTACGCGGCCGCTCAGATTCCCGTGGGTGTCATGGTCGACCGCTTCGGGCCCCGGCGGCTGATGGTGGGCGGCACGTCCCTGATGATCGTCGGTCAGCTCATTCTCGCCTTCAGCCCGGACATCGCGATCGCTGTGATCGGGCGGATCCTCGTGGGCGCGGGCGACGCCGCAATCTTCATTTCCATGATCAGGCTCATCAGCTCCTGGTTCTCCGGACGGATCGTTCCCCTCCTCTCACAGTGGATGGGTAACATCGGGCAGCTGGGTCAGGTACTGTCGGCAATCCCACTCGCGTGGTTGTTACACGTGGGTGGGTGGACCCAAGCATTCGTCGCAGCGGCATCGGTTGCCGTGATTGCCGTGATTGTCTTGCTGATCTTCGTGCGCGACCGGCCCGTCGACTCGCAGGAGCTGCCTCGCTCGCAGGAATGGGGGGAGGCGATCACGCAGTTGCGCCTCAGCTTCAGACGCCCAGGCACGCAGCTCGGATTCTGGTCCCACTACGTGACCCAATCGTCAGGAACCGTCTTCACGCTGCTGTGGGGATTCCCCTTTATGGTTTACGGACTCGGCTATGAGCCCGCCCGGGCTGCCGGAATGTTGACGATTTTGGTCGGCACCGGTTTGATTTTCGGTCCGGTTCTGGGCATCCTGACCGCCCGGCATCCCTTACGGCGGAGCAACATCGTGTTGGGTATCGTGACAGCTATCGGCTCCGCCTGGGCCGTCGTACTGCTGTGGCCGGGGACACCGCCCACGTTCGTCATCGTTGGACTGCTCATTGTGCTCGGCATCGGCGGGCCGGGATCTCTTATTGGCTTCGATTTTGCCCGCACATTCAATCCCCAACACAGTCTCGGATCGGCCAACGGACTGGTCAACGTCGGAGGGTTCACGGCAAGTTTCACGATCATGTTCCTGATGGGGGTCCTGCTCGATCTGCAGGACACCGTCCGCGTCGCCGGCGGCGAGGCAAGCGATCTGTACTCTCTCGATTCATTCAAGATCGCCTTTGCCGTGCAGTACGTCGTTGTCGGCGTCGGTGTCGTCTTCCTGATGCGCGCCCGATCGAAGACAAGGACCCAACTTTCGCGTGATGAGGGAATAGAAGTGGCGCCCGTCTGGGTTGCACTCTCCAATGTATGGAAAAGACGTAATGGGAGAGCGTAGCCGACGGACTGGCTTGTCGTCCAGAGAATACGTGCAATAATTAACAACAGGACCCGTTCTGGTCTTGGGAGTTCCGGCGCAATGCCGGAGCGGTTTTCCCGGGACTTGACATGGGTCCTAGTACTGCCCGAAATCCCCGGGAATGTGGGGAGGCTGGCGCGTACGCATAACTCGGCATGAGAGGTGTTCGAATGGCAACCCCCGTAAAGACTGAGGTGCCCGAAGAGGCCGCGACCGCGGCCACCACGGCCGCGAAGGCCGTCAAGGCCCCGGTCGCCAAGACGACGGCAGCAAAGACCGCTGCGGCCAAGACGGCAGCAGCAAAGCTCGCGGCCGCAGCCCCGGCTGCCAAGGCGGCGCCCCGCAAGCGTGCCGCGGCGAAGAAGACCGCGGCGAAGGACGAGGACACGTCCGAGGAAGCCCCGCTCGAAGATGACGATTCGGATGAAGAATCGAAGCGCAGCGCACCGACGGAGCCGCTGCCCAAGGGCGCTCTCGTGCTCTCGCTTGTCGATGATGAAGACGAAGTGCCGGTTTATTCCAGCGCGATCACCGGCGCCACCGCCGACCCGGTCAAGGATTACCTGAAGCAAATCGGTAAGGTCGCGCTGCTGAATGCAGCCGAAGAAGTCGAACTTGCGATGCGCATCGAGGCCGGCCTGTTCGCCGAAGACAAGATGTCGGAAATGTCCGATGCGGAAAAGAAGACGGCACTCGGTCGTGAGCTTCAGTGGGTGGCCAAAGATGGTGCGCGCGCCAAGAGCCACCTCCTCGGTGCCAACCTCCGCCTCGTGGTGTCCCTCGCCAAGCGCTACACCGGCCGCGGAATGCAGTTCCTGGACCTGATCCAGGAAGGCAACCTGGGCCTTATCCGCGCGGTCGAGAAGTTTGACTACACCAAGGGCTTCAAGTTTTCCACCTATGCCACGTGGTGGATCCGCCAGGCGATCACGCGTGCGATGGCCGACCAGGCCCGTACCATTCGTATCCCCGTTCACATGGTCGAGGTCATCAATAAGCTGGCCCGCGTTCAGCGCCAGATGCTGCAGGATCTGGGTCGCGAACCGACTCCCGAGGAACTGAGCCGCGAACTGGACATGACGCCCGAGAAGGTCGTCGAGGTACAGAAGTACGGCCGTGAGCCGATTTCCCTGCACACCCCGCTGGGTGAAGATGGTGACAGCGAATTCGGGGACCTCATCGAGGACACCGAGGCCGTTGTGCCTGCCGATGCAGTCGGCTTCACGATGTTGCAAAAGCAGCTGGAGAGCCTTCTCGATTCCCTGTCGGAGCGTGAAGCGGGCGTCATTCGCATGCGCTTCGGTCTCGGCGACGGCATGCCCAAGACTCTCGACCAGATCGGGGACACGTTCGGCGTTACCCGTGAGCGGATTCGCCAGATTGAGTCCAAAACCATGGCCAAGCTGCGTCACCCCTCCCGGTCGCAGTCCCTACGCGACTACCTCGAGTAGGAGCGCCGGGTGCAGTATGCCCCGGCGATCCTGATTGGCAGGATCGTCCGGGTGCTCGCGCGTTGGCGCAAGCCAGGCGGTGGCTCGGCGATTCCTGGAGTCGTGGTCAACAAGATCGCCCCCGGTTTCTTGGCGAAGATTCTGAACGGCTTTCCGCGAGGACTCGTAGTTGTCACGGGTTCAAGTGGAAAATCCACAACGACAAAGATGCTCGTGGCGATATTGCGCGCACACGGGCTGACCGTCTTCACCAATTCCTCGACCGCGAATATCAGCCAGGGGCTCACCTCGGCGCTGCTTGAGCGCGTCAGCATCACCGGGCGGATGTCCGATTCCATCGGTGTCCTGGAGATGGACGAGGGGCACGGCGCGCGGATCGCGATCGATCTTTCGCCACGAGTGGTTGCCCTGACTAACGTCATGGTTGACCAGATAGACCGTTTTCACGATTCGGAAATGGTGGCGGGTCTGCTCGCGAAGATCGCGAGCCGGGCAACTGAGACGGTCGTCCTGAACGCGGACGACCAGTTTCTGATCGATCTGGCAGCCGCGCTCCCGGACACCGTATCGGTTCAGCCGTACGGTGTCAGCGCCGCGGTGCTCTCAGCCAATCCCCGGGGTCTCGGGTATGCGCGGACGGCGGAATCACGCCTCCACGCGGGCGACGGGGTTCTCGTCACGCGCGTTGCCGGCCGTCAAGCCGACGTTTCTTTTCCCCGCTCTGCAGCAGAGCCGACAGCGGCAGAATTGGTCTCCACGATTGAGCTTCCAGCGCGGGGAACCCACTACGCCGTCGATGCGGCTACGGCACTGGCTACGGCGCGGGCGGCCCTCGGCACGGAATTCGATGCTGCTGTCGCCGTAGCGGCAGTTTCGACGATCCCGGCCGTATTCGGTCGAGGGGAGACCGTCACCGTCCGCGGTCAGCAGATCGAGTTCGTTCTCGTTCAGAATCCCGCCAGTTTTCAGCTCAACGTGGATGCCCTCGAGCCCCACACCGAGCAGATACTGATGGTGATCGGTTCAGACGTGCGCGACCCGTCGTACTTCTGGCCCGTCGACACGTCGAGTGTGGGGAGAGTAGCCATCGCCTCGGGATCGAAGGCCCATGACATCGCCCTCCAGCTCGCCTACGACGATGTCGCCGTCGATCGGATCGAGCCCGATGTCGGTGTCGCCCTGGATGAGTTTCTGTCTCTTCCCGCTCCACAGCACGGTCTCAAGACCATCATCTTTTCGGCCGACGGGATGCGTCGTACGCGCGCGCATCTCGGGCTGTCAACGAACAGCGAGGAATAGACATGTCCTCGATTTCTCGATCGGAAGGCGATTCCATCGAATCCGTCGGACCCTCCCTCGCACGACCGTTGAGCATCATCTCCGTGCTACCAGATCTGCTCAACACCAACGGGGATGCTGCCAACGCCCGAGTGCTTGCGCAGCGGGCGCGATGGAGCGGCCATGAGGCAGAGGTCGTCGACGTTCGCACGCGGGCGGACCTGCCAGCCTTCGTGGACGCTGTCGTGATCGGATCAGGTTCCGATTCCCAGCTGGTGCCCGCTCGCGACGTCTTGCAGTCCATGGTCGCGGAACTCCGCGAGTGGACGACGGCGGGTGTTCCCATCCTCGCTGTCGGAACAGGGTGGGAGCTGCTCAGCTGGGGCATTGAGCTGTCCACCGGAGTCGTCATCGAAGGGGTTGGGCTCGTCGCCGGGCGCGCTGTGCCGCGAGCGGCCCGAGCCACGGATGATCTCGTCGTCACGTCAAAATACGGGCGTTTGGTGGGCTTCGAGAATCACGCGCGCGACTATGTGGGCGCGGAGGGTTCCCCGCTCGGTCGCGTCGTGTCAGGCACCGGGAACGGAGCAGGTACGGAGGGCGTGGTCATGGGCGACCTGATCGCCACTCACCTGCACGGCCCCGTGCTCGCTCGTAATCCCGACCTTGCCGATCATCTGCTGCGGGCTGCGTTGGCCCGCCACGGAGTGTCGTACGAGCCGGGATCCCGCACACGGCCCGTGGACGATATGGCGCGAGCGATCCGGAATCAGATCGCCGACCGTCTGTCCCTGGCGTCGGACTGACTCGATTTTTGGAGGCATGGCCGTCCGCATGCGCCCCTGACGAAAAAAACCCGGGTACCGCGTCAGTGACGGGGTACCCGGGTTTCGCGCTGTGAACGCTTAGGAGCGCTGATCCTCAAGGAGTCGACTCGACTCGTCGTGCCAGCTCTCAGCGATTGCCGACAACTTCTCTTGGTGCTTGCGACCGTGGTGTGCGCAGAAGAGCAGTTCACTGGTGTTCACCACGACTCGGATGTAGGCCTGAGCACCGCAAGCGTCGCAGCGGTCGGCTGCGGTCAGCTGGTGGGGGGCGGCCTGTGGGTCTGCTGCACCATTTTCGGTGGCGATCTTGGACATTTTTTCCTCCTCCAGACAAAAACACTTGTTGCCTCTGAACTAATGTAAACACGCCGGAGCTGTGATATCGAGCACAATGCGGGGTATTTCGCTGGGGGCGTAGCATCTCGCCCTCGACTGAGTGTCGATCCATCGGAGCGGGGCCGGCCCGGTATCCTTGACAGTTGTGAGTTCTGACTATTCTGCGCGCCATCTTTCCGTCCTCGAGGGGCTGGAGGCCGTTCGCAAGCGACCCGGCATGTACATCGGCTCCACGGATTCCCGCGGACTCATGCATTGCCTCTGGGAGATCATCGACAATTCAGTCGATGAGGCGCTCGGGGGACACGGCAGCAGCATCCAGATTGAACTCCACCCTGACCACAGCGTCGAGGTGCGCGACACGGCCCGCGGCATCCCCGTTGACATCGAACCCAAGACCGGGCTGACCGGCGTCGAAGTCGTTTTCACGAAGCTGCACGCCGGTGGAAAATTCGGCAGTGGTTCGTATGCTGCCTCGGGTGGCCTGCACGGCGTCGGCGCCTCCGTGGTGAATGCGTTGTCTGAACGCCTCGACGTTGAGGTGGATCGCGATGGCAAGACCTGGGCAATGTCATTCCACCGTGGCGAACCCGGTATCTTCGCGGACTCCGGCGACAAGAGTCCGGATGCACCGTTCACCCCATTCGAAAACCAGAGCGAGCTGCGCGTCATCGGGAAGGTGCGCCGTGGTGTCACCGGCACACGTGTGCGGTACTGGGCCGATCGGCAAATCTTCACGAAGGGAGCGGCATTCCAGGCGGAGGAGGTGCTGGGGCGTGCGCGCCAGACGGCGTTCCTCGTGCCCGGACTCGCCATCGAGGTCGCGGACAGACGCGGGCCGGAGCCCGTGACGAACTCCTTCCAATTCGATGGCGGTATCTCCGAATTCGTCGATCACCTCGCGACGGACACTCCGGTCACCGATACCTGGCGCCTCACCGGCAACGGTACCTTCACCGAGACGGTGCCGGTGCTCACCGACAAGGGCGCGATGGTTCCCACCGAGCTCACGCGGGAGTGCCAGGTCGACATCGCTCTTCGCTGGGGGACCGGCTACGACACGGTGATCCACAGTTTCGTGAACATCATCTCTACCCCGAAGGGGGGCACCCACCAGGCCGGATTCGATGCGGGACTCTTGAAGTTCCTGAGAGCGCAGGTAGAGCAGAACGCCCGTCGTCTGAAGGTCGGATCCGACAAGCTTGAGAAGGACGACGTCATGGCCGGCCTCACCGCCGTGCTGACGGTGCGTCTGCCGGAACCGCAGTTCGAGGGTCAGACCAAGGAAGTGCTGGGAACTCCGGCTGTTCGCGCCATCGTGGCATCGGTTGTTGCTCAGGCGATGAACGAGCGATTCGTCTCTCCGAAACGCGATGACAAGGCTCAGGCGTCTGTGGTTCTCGACAAGATCGTCGCCGAGATGAAGTCCCGCATCTCGGCCCGAGCCCATAAGGAAACACAGCGCCGCAAGAATGCCCTGGAGAGTTCCTCGCTGCCGGCGAAGCTCGTTGATTGTCGCAGCAACGATGTCTCGACGAGTGAGCTGTTCATCGTGGAGGGCGATTCAGCCTGGGGACCGCCAAGCTTGCCCGCGACAGCGAGCACCAGGCGCTGCTGCCCATCCGCGGCAAGATCCTCAATGTGCAGAAGGCCTCCGTTTCGGACATGCTCTCCAACACCGAGTGCGCGTCGATCATTCAGGTAATCGGCGCGGGATCCGGTCGGAGTTTCGACCTCTCGGCGGCACGGTACGGAAAAGTGATCATCATGAGTGACGCGGATGTCGATGGCGCGCATATTCGCACGCTTCTGCTGACTCTGTTCTTTCGTTACATGCGACCGATGATCGCGGAGGGGCGCGTTTTCGCTGCGGTACCGCCGCTGCACCGCGTCGTCGTGATGAACCCGGGAAGCAAGCCGAACGAGACGATCTACACGTACTCCGAGGTCGAACTCCACGGCGTGCTCTCTGCGCTCGAGAAGAAGGGTCGCCGGTACCAGGATCCGATCCAGCGTTACAAGGGACTCGGTGAGATGGATGCCGACCAGCTGGCAACCACCACGATGGAACGTGCGCACCGCACCCTCCGGCGTGTTCGCGTCGCCGATGCTGACGCTTCCGCGCGCGTGTTCGAGCTGCTGATGGGCAACGATGTTGCTCCACGCAAGGAGTTCATCATCGACAGCTCCGACAAGCTCAGCAGGGACCGTATCGACGTCTGACCGTGGCGACGGCTTCGTGTATCGACGGCGTCAACGATCGCCGGCGGAGGGCGCTTCAGGGGAGGGTCACTGACCCGTGGCGGGGACCACGGTGAAGGCCGAACTGGGCAGGTCCTTTTCGCCGTTCTCGATCGCGGCCACGATGCGCGAGACGACGGATGCGGGCGGGTAGCCGACTGGCATCCGCGGCGCCGTGCCGGCAATCGGGTGAGTGGACAGGGGCGTCTCGGTGTGGCCAGGACGTGCATCGATAATGCGGATGCCGGCTCTGCGCAACTCACGAGCCGCCGCCTGGTCGAATGCCGCCAGAGCCGCTTTTGACGCGGAATAGGCAGCCATATTGGCCGTGGGACTCTCGCTCACCACGCCGCTGAGCGTCACAACGAACGGATCCCGTCCGGCCGCAGCCGATTCGGCCAGGGCCGCGGCCGCCGCGCGCAGAATGCGAATCGGTGCGAGGGTATTCACGGCAAAGAGCTCGGTCAGAACCTCATCGGCCACATCGATTGCGGGGCCGAAGGCCACCACACCGGCGGCATTGATGATTCCGTCCAGTCGGCCGTTGATCGCATAGGCCTCACTGACAAGTGCCGTGATCGCGGCCGGGTTTGTGATGTCCGCCACCAACCGCGCGCCCGGCGCATCGATCGCGGTGAGTGCCTCAGCTGTCCGACCCGAGAGAACCAACTGAGCGCCACGGTCCGCGAGTGCTCGGGAGAGCTCCTGACCGAGTCCGCCGGTGGCACCGACGATGAGAATGGACGAACCTGCGATAGCTGTCATGCTCGTCACACTAGCGCAGTGGCAGGCAGCTTAGATTTCGGACCCGATGGCGCCGACGACAGAGTCCAGCATGACGCCGGAGGCATCCCGTCGAGAACCGGACGCGGGCAGCGACCGGGGGACGCCATCCGTCGAAACCGCGCGCGCCGGTGCAGGACCGACCCAGGCAACGGAGATGGCATCTTCGCCCTTGAGGAACCGCTGGGATCGAACGCCACCGGTTGCGCGGCCCTTGGTGGGGTACTCGGAGAAGTCGGACTGCTTAGCACTTCCGGGGTCGGTACCCGGCAGAGTCTGACTCCCGATCGCGACCGTAGCCACGACGGCCGTTTCTGCGTCCTCAGCGCTCACACTGGTGAAAAAGACGGCCTCGGCACCGGGGGAGAGCTTGATGCCCGCCATTCCACCGGCTGCTCGTCCCTGCGGACGGACTCCGGCGGCCGGGAAACGAAGAAGTTGCGAGTCGGAGGCAATGAAGATGAGCTCGTCGTCCTCTCCGCCCTGGACGGCCCCGACGACCTCATCCTTCGCTTTGAGAGTGATGATCTCGAAGTCGGGCTTGTTAGCCCAGTCCCCGGGGGTGACCCTTTTGACAACGCCCTGCCGGGTACCCAGTGCTATCGCCCGAGGAGATTCGAGCGAGACGAGAGCCAGCACGCGCTCGTCTCGGTTGAGCACCAGATAGTCCACGACGCGAACGCCGGCCGCCAGCAGGATCGAGGTGGGCGGCATCACAGGCAGGTCGACGGGGGAGAAGCGGATGAGGCGACCTCGGTTCGTGACGGCGCCGACTTCGGTTCGGCTCGTGGCCTCGAGGGAAGACAGAATGGCATCGTGCTTGCTGCGTCGCTGCGGAGGCGTAATGCGTTGGGGCTGTGTGTCGTCGACGGCGACCAGATCCACGCGGGCAATACGTCCGGTCGCCGAGAGGAAGATCCGGGTAGGAATGTCCTGCACCTCCAGTACCGCAGCCTGGCGCTTGGCTGCTGCCGCGGACATGCCGGCGATGCTGGGCTTGGCCTCGGTCAGGACCGTGCGCCGAGGTGTGCCGAACTTCTCGGCCACGGCAGCCAGCTCGTCCGAGACGAGTGTGCGAATCGCGGCCTTGCTCCCCAACAGCTT
Source organism: Cryobacterium sp. MLB-32 (assembly GCF_000738085.1). Lineage (GTDB taxonomy): Bacteria > Actinomycetota > Actinomycetes > Actinomycetales > Microbacteriaceae > Cryobacterium. Next base: position 9,476 of record NZ_JPRS01000024.1, on the reverse strand, counting down.
CGTGAGCAGGGCGATCTCCGCGAGAAGCTGATCACGCTCGGCCTCCAGTTCGATCCGGGAGAATCGGGTCAGACGGCGAAGACGGAGCTCGAGGATGTACTCGGCCTGCACCTGGCTGAGATCGAAAACATCGATCAGGCGGACTCTGGCCATCTCGGTGTCGTCGCTCGCCCGGATCACCTGAATGACCTCGTCGATGTCAACAATCGCGACCAGGAGTCCTTCCACGAGGTGGAGGCGCTCTGTCCGTCTGGCCAGACGGTACGCGGAGCGACGGGTCACCACGTCGATGCGGTGATTCACGTACACCATCAAGAGTTCGCGCAGACCGAGCGTCTGTGGGGCACCGTCGACCAGGGCGACAGCATTGATATTGAACGAGTCCTCGAGCGGCGTGTAGCGATACAACTGTTCGAGCACTGCATCGGGGCTGAACCCGGTCTTGATTCCGATCACGAGGCGCAGGCCCTTGGTGCGGTCGGTGAGGTCGGTGACGTCGGAGATACCGCTCAGCTTCTTGGAGTTGACGCCATCCTTGATCTTTTCGATCACCTTCTCCGGGCCCACAAGGTAGGGCAGTTCGGTGACGACCAGGCCGGTTTTTCGCGCACTGATCGACTCGACGGATACGCGGGCACGCGTCTTGAAGCTACCCCGGCCGGTCAGATACGCGTCCTTGATGCCGGCCAGTCCTACGATCGTTCCTCCCGTCGGCAGATCTGGCCCCGGAATGAACTCCATCAGGTGTTCGAGGGAGGCCTCCGGATAGGCCAGCAGGTGGCGCGCGGCGCCCACGACCTCGATGAGGTTGTGCGGAGCCATGTTCGTGGCCATGCCGACCGCGATACCGCTGGCGCCGTTCACCAGGAGGTTCGGGTAGGCCGCCGGCAGAACATCAGGCTGCGTGAGCTGGTTGTCGTAGTTGGGAACGAAGTCAACGACGTCCTCGTCCAGGTTCTCCGTCATAGCCAGAGCGGGCGCGGCAAGCCGCGCCTCGGTATAGCGGGGTGCGGCCGGTCCGTCATCGAGGGAACCGAAGTTGCCATGCCCGTCGATAAGCGGGACTCGAAGGGAAAACGACTGGGCCATGCGCACGAGGGCGTCGTAGATGGCCGTGTCACCGTGGGGATGCAGCTTGCCCATGACCTCGCCCACCACACGGGCAGACTTGACATGGCCGCGGTCCGGTCGGAGACCCATCTCGCTCATCTGATACAGAATGCGCCGCTGCACCGGCTTGAGCCCGTCTCGCGCGTCAGGCAGCGCACGCGAATATATGACCGAATAGGCATACTCAAGGAAGGAGCCCTGCATCTCAATCGATACGTCGACGTCTTCGATTCGTTCAGTGGCCGCGGCGGTGCCGGCGGCGGGTGGGGTACTGTCTGCGCGGCTCATTCGTGAATTCTGCTTCAATCGTGCCACTGGAACGGGAAATCCCGCCGGGAGGCGCTGGCGTTTACGCACTGACATGAGTGCACTGGAAAGTTGGGGCCGCGCCTATGTCAGACTTGGCCCAATGTCCACCATGTTACCGGCCCGTCAATTCAGCGCTCTGCGCCTTGCCGATGTTCTGACAAGTTCACTCCACGCCATCCGGGGAGAGCCGAACGCTCTCGGTCTGCCCCCCGTCGCGAAGGCCATCGTGGTGCTCGCGGACGGGCTCGGCGTCAGTGCACTCCGGGCCAGGGCCGGGCACGCCCGATACCTCGCGGCGCGCCTGCACAAGCACGACATCATCGATGGTGTGTTCCCCGCCACGACGGCAGCGGGGATCGCCACTCTCACAACCGGCGTTGAACCCGGTCAGCACGGCCTCGTGGGGTATCAGGTTCTCGACGAGGACCGCGACCGGGTCGTCAACCAGCTGACCGGCTGGGACGACGGCATGCAGCCGGCGATCTGGCAGAGAGCCCGTACGGTCTTCGACGCGGCGGCGGATGGCGGTGTGCCGAGTTTTGCGATCGGGCCCAGGCGGTTTGTGGACTCGGGTTTCACGCACGCGGTGTTGCGCGGGGCGCACTACGTCCCTGCCGAGACCATTGCCGATCGGTTTGACGCCGCCCGCAGTATTCTTGCGGCCGAACCCACCGCTTTGATCTACCTGTATGTTGCCGAGCTCGACGTGGCGGCGCACGCCCACGGCTGGGAGTCCGGCCGCTGGCTGGCTCAACTCGAGGTCTTGGATTCCGAAGTCGCGCGGTTCGCAGCTGGTCTCGGATCTGACGCCGGGCTGCTGCTGACGGCCGACCACGGAGTGATTGACGTCGCCCCCACGAAGCATGTGCTCTTCGACACGGCCCCCTCCCTCGTGACGGGAGTGCGTCACATCGGTGGCGACCCCCGGTGTCTCCAGCTGTACCTGGATCCGAACCAGACGGCCGTCACGACGACCTCCCTCACCGAGGCGTGGCGCAGGGTCGAAGGAGAGCGCGCATGGGTCTACACACGTGACGAGGCCGTCGCTGCGGGTCTCTTCGGACGAGTGGCCGATGAGGTTCTGCCGCGCATCGGACACGTCATCGTTGCGGCACGAAAGGGCATCGCGTACTACGACTCCCGACCGGCCAACCAGAAAGCCCGGTCCATGATCGGCCAGCACGGTTCGCTCACGGATGACGAGCTTCGGGTCCCGTTGATCCGAGCCGGAGCGTTCTCTCGCTGAGGCATAAAAAAAGCCGAAACCCAACCTCTCGGAGGGTTCCGGCTCTTTCTCGTGGGCCTAGGCGGGGTACTGTCCCCGCTTGACCTGCGGCTTCGGAAGGCGCATGGGCCGCAGCTGCAACGCACGCATGGCGGAATACCAGCGAACCTTGTCAACCTTGTCGGCGCCGAACTTGGCCTCGACCTTCTTGGTGACGATGAAACCGAGGATGACGCAGTCGACGATTGCCACGATGAAGAAGGCCCACAGGGCGATGATTCCGTAGGTCGCGATCGACGGAATCGTCGACAGCAGGATCACCAGGAACATCACGGGAATCATCAGCTCGCCCACGTTGAAGCGGGCGTCGACGTAGTCTCGCACGTAGCGTTTCTGTGGACCCCGCTCGCGAAGCGGGAGGTACTTGTCCTCACCGTTCGCCATACCGATCCGAGCACGGTCGCGCGTCACCCGAGACTTGGCTCGAGCCTGCTGCGCGGCCAACTTTCGGTCGTCCGGAACGAGTGGACGTTTGTTGGCCGCTTCTTGCGCTCGACGTGTCGGCGTTGCCTGCCCTTTCCCGGCAGGAGTTCCGTTCAGGCGCGCTGCGGTCTCGGCAGCGCTTTCGATCGACGGCTGTGCGTCGGGGTTTACAGGTTGCTTAGCCACATCAATTCCTTGCAATTGGGTGCCTTAAGATTACCCGTATGACGGATAACTCACTGACAAATGCTGTAGAGACACAGGTAGGCCCGAATGAGCAGGACGATGCGGCAGTCCGGGTAGCGGTCGAAAATGGTCTGCCCGCGACCATCGCGGAGCTCTGCACTCTCGTGCGGATCCCCTCGGTTGCGTGGTCCGCGTTCGATCGGGCGCGCGTCCTGGAGAGCGCGGAGGCCGTCGCCCAGCTCGCTCGCGACCTCAACGTCTTCGACACGGTCGAGATCAAGCAGGCGGGCATTCCCGGCAGTACCGAACTCGGCCAGCCCGCCGTACTGGCGACGCGAGCCGCACGGCATGGCCGACCGACCGTACTGCTCTACGCTCACCACGACGTGCAGCCGCAAGGCCAGGACGCCGACTGGGACTCACTCCCGTTCGAACCAACGGTTCGGGGCGATCGACTCTACGGGCGGGGCGCAGCCGATGACAAGGCCGGAGTAATGGCACACATCGCGTCCATCCGCGCTCTTGTCGAGGCGGAGGGACCGGATTTCGATCTCGGCCTGGCCCTGTTCATTGAGGGTGAAGAGGAATTCGGCAGCCGATCCTTTGCCACCTTCCTGGACGAGAATATCGAGGCGCTGCGCGGCGACGTGATCGTCGTCGCGGACTCCAACAACTGGGACATATCAACACCGGCCCTCACCACGGGGCTCCGCGGCAACGTGACCCTTCGGCTCGAGGTGCGCACTCTTGATCACGCCTCACATTCCGGCATGTTCGGGGGAGCCGTTCCCGATGCCATGATGGCCACCATCGCGCTGCTCGCAACGCTGTACAACCCGGATGGTTCGGTGGCCGTCAGCGGTCTGACCAGTCATGTCGGCGATACGCCCGACTACTCTGAGGAGCAATTACGCGAGGAAACCGGTCTGCTCGACGGCGTCCAGACGATCGGTCACGGCCCCATCCTCAGCCGAATCTGGTCCCAGCCGGCTATCACGGTCACGGGGATAGACGCACCCACGGTCGACAACGCTTCCAACACGCTGTCTCCGTCCATCACGGTGCGCATCAGCTGCCGAATCGCGCCGGGCCAAAAAGCCGCAGACGCCGCGACCGCCCTCGAGGCGCATCTTCGCGCGCAGGCACCCTTCGGTGCCCACATTGAGATCACCGACGTTGACTGTGGTGAGCCATTTCTGGTCGACACGAGCGGCTGGGCAGTCGCCGAGGCACGGAAGGCCATGAACGATGCCTGGGGTACACCCCCCGTCGACATCGGCGTCGGCGGGTCGATCCCGTTCATCTCCGACCTGGTTCGAGTCTTCCCCGAGGCCCAGATCCTCGTGACCGGCGTCGAGGATCCGGATTCCCGCGCGCACAGCCCGAACGAGTCCCTGCACCTCGGCGTCTTTGCACGCGCCGTGCTGACGGAGGCCTTGCTGCTGGCCCGACTGAACCGCAGAACAGGACACTGAGACGAAATTCCCCGACGGGGAATGTTCACAGAGGACACGGTGTTGAGCGAGGTAGAATGACACTTGGATTATTCGCCGGACGAGACACTCGCCCGCGACACCTTCAGACCGCCGCACGACGCGAGCATCAAGGAGAACCATGACTGACACCATGACCGACACGACCAGCACCGCTGCCCATGGTGTTGGCCTGACCGACGTTGCGGCCGCCAAAGTTCGCAGCCTCCTGGCCCAGGAGGGTCGCGAAGACCTCCGCCTGCGCGTAGCAGTGCAGCCCGGCGGATGCTCCGGCCTCATTTACCAGCTCTACTTCGACGAGCGGGTGCTCGAAGGCGACGCCGTCGTGGACTTCGATGGGGTCGGTGTCGTCGTCGACAAGATGAGCGTTCCGTACCTCGACGGTGCCAACATCAACTTTGAGGACACCATCGAGAAACAGGGTTTCACCATCGACAACCCCAATGCGGGTGGCAGCTGCGCGTGCGGAGATTCGTTCAGCTAACATTTGACCGCTAGAACGGTGGGAAATAAAGGAGATCATCCAGTTTGGATGATCTCCTTTCCCGTTAAATCGCCGCCGCTACGCGGCTACCAGCAGAATCGGCACCGACTTGCCCGGGGTCGTGCACAGAACACCGCCTCGCTCGGAGTAGGCTAGGAATCGGTCAAAGCACTTCCTGAGAAGTGTCCTCGAATCTCCCGAAAGGTCCCCGGTGCGCATTAACCACCGTCTCCGATGGGCTGCATTTCCGCTTGCAGCGACGCTAGTCATTGTTCTCGCCGGCTGCACGCAGGCCCAGTTACACGGCTATCTCCCCGGTTTTGAAGAAGGTCAACCGGCGGTGACTAACCAGACCGAACGCGTGGCCGGTCTATGGACCACGTCGTGGATCGTTCTCCTGATCGTGGGTCTCATCACGTGGGGGCTCCTGATCTGGGCTGTCGTCGTTTACCGGCGCCGCAAGGGCCAGACCGGACTCCCGGTACAGCTCCGCTACAACATGCCGATCGAGATCTTTTACACGATCGTGCCTCTCATCCTCGTCGTGGGCTTCTTTGCCTTCACGGTGCGGGACCAGATCGCCCTTGAAACTCGCTTCGACAACCCCGACGTCACTATTCAGGTGCAGGCAAAGCAGTGGGCCTGGGACTTCAACTACGTGAATGAAGACGTCTACTCCGCGGGTGTCCAGGCACAGGCCGACCCGAATGGTGAGCCCGGAGCGCGACTCGAGGATGAACTCCCGACCCTCGTGCTCCCGGTGAACAAGAAGGTCGAGTTCAAGCTTGAATCTCGCGACGTCATCCACTCGTTCTGGATCATCGACTTCCTCTACAAAAAGGACGTCATCCCCGGAAAGACCAACTACATGTCGGTCATCCCGGAGCGCATTGGAACGTACGCCGGCAAGTGCGCTGAGCTGTGTGGTGAGTATCACTCCCTCATGCTGTTCAACACCAAGGTCGTTTCGCAGGCCGATTACGACGCCTACATCCAGTCGCTCCGCGCCAAAGGCAATACCGGTCAGCTCACCAACGACTATGATCGCCATCAAAACCAGCCGGGCACCGGCGCACCGACGGCTCAGGAGGGCAAGTAAGCCATGAGCACGACCATCACACGAACGGAAATACCGGTCTCCGACTCTGCGGAACGCAAGGGCAATGTCCTTGTGAAGTGGATCACGTCCACTGACCACAAGGTGATCGGGTACATGTACCTGATCACATCGTTCCTTTACTTCTGCATCGGTGGCGTCATGGCGCTCATCATTCGCGCCCAGCTCTTCGCGCCGGGTCTGGAGGTCGTGCAGACCAAGGAGCAGTACAACCAGCTCTTCACGATGCACGGCACCATCATGCTTCTCATGTTCGCGACGCCCCTCTTCTTCGGCTTCGCCAACTTCCTCGTGCCGCTTCAAATCGGTGCTCCCGACGTGGCTTTCCCCCGGCTGAACGCGCTCGCCTACTGGTTCTTTAACTTCGGCAGCCTGATCGCTGTCGCAGGGTTCCTCACGCCTCAGGGCGCGGCATCCTTCGGTTGGTTTGCTTACCAGCCGTTGGCGAGTACGACGTTCTCGCCGGGTGTCGGAGGGAACCTGTGGATGGTCGGGCTCGGCCTGTCGGGCTTCGGAACAATTCTTGGCTCGGTCAACTTCATCACCACGATCATCACGATGCGCGCCCCCGGAATGACGATGTGGCGCATGCCCGTGTTCACATGGAACACGCTGATTACGGCGCTGCTGGCACTCATGGTGTTCCCGGTATTGGCAGCGGCCATGCTCGCAGCCGCCTCCGACCGAATTTTCGGTTCGCACATCTATGACCCTGCCAACGGAGGGGCCATTCTCTGGCAGCACCTCTTCTGGTTCTTCGGCCATCCAGAGGTGTACATCATCGCCTTGCCCTTCTTCGGCATCGTTTCTGAAGTATTCCCAGTGTTCAGCCGCAAGCCGATGTTCGGGTACAAAACCCTGATCTACGCGACCATCTCCATCGCGGCGCTGTCCGTGTCGGTCTGGGCCCACCACATGTATGTCACCGGCTCGGTGCTCCTGCCCTTCTTCTCGCTCATGACCATGCTGATTGCCGTGCCGACTGGCGTGAAGATCTTCAACTGGATCGGCACGATGTGGAGAGGCTCCGTCACCTTCGAGACGCCCATGTTGTGGGCGCTGGGCTTCCTGGTCACGTTCACCTTCGGTGGTCTGACCGGAGTCATCCTGGCGTCGCCCCCGCTTGACTTCCACGTCTCGGACACCTACTTCGTTGTGGCGCACTTCCACTACGTGATTTTCGGAACCGTGGTCTTCGCCATGTTCAGTGGCTTCTACTTCTGGTGGCCCAAATTCACTGGAAAGATGCTCAACGAGAGTCTCGGCAAATGGCATTTCTGGTTGCTCTTCATCGGCTTCCACACGACCTTCCTCATTCAGCACTGGCTGGGCGTCGTCGGGATGCCGCGTCGCTACGCAACGTATTCCCCGGATGACGGTTTCACCTGGATGAACCAGGTGTCCACCGTCGGTGCAATGATCCTCGCGGTGTCGATGATTCCGTTCTTCCTGAACGTCTACATCACGACCCGGAAGGCACCCAAGGTCACGGTGAACGACCCGTGGGGCTACGGATCATCGCTCGAGTGGGCGACGTCCTGCCCGCCCCCGCGGCATAACTTCACATCCATTCCGCGCATTCGGTCCGAGCGCCCCGCGTTCGACTTGAATCATCCTGAGGCAGGACTTCCTGTTGGCGTCGGAGCTCTCAAAGACGCGCCGGATTCCCCGACATACGACGCCACATCGAACAAGGTGAAGTAAATGAGAACCAATGCACGCATCTTTTGGGGTCTTGCGGCGTTCTTCACCGTGGTCACCGTTATCTACGTGGCATGGAATTTGCTGGATCCCATGCATGGCCGTATTGAGTGGGCCGGCACGTTCATGCTGGCGCTCACCGCGCTGTTGGCTGCATTCATCGGCTTCTACCTGGGCAAGGTCTACAGCGCGCAGGGGGGCGAAGCTCCCGAAGACCGTCTCGATGGCAACATTGACGACGGCGACCCGGAGTCTGGTTTCTTCAGCCCGTGGAGCTGGTGGCCCATCGTGCTTGCCGCCGCCGCCGCACTCGTGTTCCTGGGTCTTGCTGTCGGCTTCTGGGTGGCCTTTATCGGGCTCGCCTTCGGCCTCATCGGATTGGTCGGCTGGGTCTACGAGTACTACCGAGGCCTGTTCGCCCGCTAGCACCTACCGCGCCATCAACTGCCGGCCTTCTCTCCGAAGGCCGGCAGTTTTTTCATGCCCGTAGCAGAAAGGAACGCGCAGCCCGTGGGCGCACCCGTGCCGCGTCGGGGTTGAGCCGCATTGGAACGGGTCAGTCGCGTGTGGGTGTCTCGCGGGCTTGGGCTGGCGGGCTCGTGCGGCCTTACCGGGCTCACTCGGGCGCGAGTGTCGGCTGGGTGAGGGTCTTGTGGACGACGCCGATCGAGACTCCCGCTGCGGTGGCGATGGTGCGGATGGATTCGCCGTGTGCGCGGCGGGCGAGGATGGCGGCTCGATTGTCGCCGTCGACGACTGGTCGCCGGGGCGGACGTGGGACAACGCCTCGAGGAGGACGTGTCGATTCTCGGTAGCGAGGGTGCCGCTCATCGTCTCTTCGAAAACTTTCTGCCCGCAAGCTCTCCAGCTATGGGCGCCCAGTTCGGGGAAGAAGGGTGGGGACAACTGGACCAGCGATCCGGGAACGATAGCTCGCGCGCTTGGCACGACGAAGAAGCACGTCAACGATGCCATCCACGCTTTAAAGAACCCTCGCCGGGGTGGTGCTGTGAATCCCGGGAATAGCTCAATCCCGACCCGGAGATCAACACTCGCACTGGCGGTGCTCGAATCAAGGGTGGTGACGGTGAAGTGCGGGGAAACATCCATGACTGGATGAATGTGGGTAGTGGTGGTCGGCGATGGTCCACGGGTGGCGACCATGCAGGTAGCAGCGTTGTGAGCACGATCGATTGGGGCAAAGCTGGTAGCGATATTGCCGCCGGAATTGGCATCGCGATACTAATTGTCCATTCGCCAGTTCAGGCGGCGACGGGTCGAGGTAAAGCAGTGTGTCGATGTCGATCGAAGGTTGTTTCTCCACATCGCTCAATCAGAATAGGGAACCTTGTGAGAAGTAGAACCAGC
>NZ_JPRS01000023.1 GCF_000738085.1 Cryobacterium sp. MLB-32 | reverse complement strand
CGTCGCCCGTCGTGACGCCGGTCACGAGAAATGTAGTCATCACGTGCATTTCCGAACCCCCAGGTGAATGTGACCAGCCGTGACACTGACACTAGAGCGTCTGTCGTGTGTTCGTTCGTTGGCTACGTCGCGAGCGGGCCGGTCACCGCCAGGCTGGACGACTAATCTTTATGGATGCCGTTAGGCTCGCATCAGATTCAAGTACTGCGTGTCACGGGGGAGACCAGAGTGAGGAAAATCATGGAACCGCTCAGCGCCACGGACAGTCTCAGTGTCACCGTGAATGGGAAACGTCGGGACATTCGCGGAGCCCGCGCCCACACCACCACCTTGGAGTGGCTGCGCGAGAGCGGCCTCTCGGGCACCAAGGAAGGCTGCGCCGAAGGAGAGTGCGGTGCCTGCGCGATCATGGTGGCTCGGTCCGACGACTCGGACGGGACCGTGTGGACCGCCGTGAACTCGTGCCTGCTCCCGGTAGCCGCACTCGACGGGCAGGAGGTTGTCACGGCTGAGGGGCTGGCAACGGCCGACGCGCTGCATCCGGTGCAGGCGGAGCTGGCGGAACGCGGCGGGTCACAGTGCGGCTACTGCACGCCAGGTTTCGCCTGCAGCATGGCGGCTGAGTTCTACCGCCGCGGCCGGGGCACCGATGACATTCCCGCCGACCCCGGCAACCTCGCCGGCACGGAGGCATGCGGGGAGCGTGGACCCAACGGGTTCGACCTGCATGCCCTGAGCGGCAATCTCTGCCGCTGCACCGGATACCGGCCGATCCGCGACGCGGCCTACGCCCTCGGAGACCCAGACCCAGACGATGTCCTGGCCGCGCGCCGCGACCGGCCGTCGGCCGGCCCCGTATCGACGGTCCTCACGGCCCCAGATGGCACATTCGTGCGCCCGGCCACGCTGGCCGACGCCGTGGGACTCCTCGCCGAGCACACCGAAGCCGTTCTGGTCGCCGGGTCGACGGACTGGGGAGTCGACGTGAACCTCCGTGGACGCCGCAGCCCCGTCGTCATCGCGATCGATGCCCTGCCCGAGTTGCGCGGGGTCGACGTCGGAGCCGATTTCGTGCAGATCGGTGCGGCGGTGACTCTGTCCGAGGCGGAGCGCGTTCTGGCCGGACGGGTGCCGTTGCTGGCGGATCTATTCCCACAATTCGCCTCACGGCTGATCCGCAACCAAGCGACCTTCGGTGGGAACCTCGGTACCGGATCACCGATCGGTGACGCTCCCCCGGCACTGCTCGCCCTGGGCGCCCGTCTGGTGCTCGCGTCCAGCGACGGTCAGCGCGAGGTCGCCCTCGAGGACTATTTCACGGGCTATCGCACAACCGTTCTGCGGCCGGGCGAGCTCATCCTGGCCGTTCGCATCCCGCTCCCGCTGGCCGCACTGTGCGGCTTTCACAAAATCTCCAAGCGTCGCTTCGACGACATTTCGAGCGTGGCCGTCGCCTGGGCCATCGACGTGGAGAACGGTGTTGTTCGTCGGGCCCGAGTGGGCCTCGGCGGAGTGGCCGCCACACCGATGCGTGCCCGTGACACGGAACGCGCCCTCATCGGGCAGCCGTGGACGAGCGAAACCGCGGCCGCCGCCGCTCTCGTGCTCGGAGCGGAGGGCACCCCGATGGATGACCATCGAGCCAGCGCCCGGTATCGCAGCGCCATGCTTGAGCAGGCCATGCTCAAGTTCTACGCGGATGCCGCTGTCGATCAGGAGCTCGGTTCATGAGCACCCTGTCCTCACGTCCCGCCGGAGCATCCGTCGGCCGCAGCGTTGCACACGAGAGTGCCGTGCAGCACGTTACGGGCACGGCCATGTACACCGATGACCTGACCGCCCAGACGGTCGGCGTGCTCACCGCCTGGCCGGTCCAAGCCAACCACGCGCATGCCCGCGTCATCGGCCTGCACGCCGAAAAGGCCCTACTGGTCCCCGGTGTGGTTCGGGTGCTCACCGCAGCCGATGTTCCCGGCGTGAACGACGCCGGCATCAAGAACGACGAACCACTGTTTCCCTCTGAAGTGATGTTCTTCGGCCAGGCCGTGTGCTGGGTGTTGGGCGAAACCGCGGAGGCCGCCCGGCTCGGTGCCGTGGCCGTCGTTGTCGACTATGAAGCCCTGCCATCGGTGGTGACCGTGGCAGAGGCCATCAGTGCCGAATCCTTCCAGGGCATGGCTCGGACCGTGCAGCGGGGCGACGCTGGTGCCGCCCTGGACAGCGCTCCACGGGTGTTCGAGGGCGTGACGGAATTCGGCGGACAGGAGCATTTCTACCTCGAGACGCAGGTAGCCCTGGCCCAGATCGACGACGGAGGGCAGGTCTTCGTGCAGTGCAGCACGCAACACCCGTCGGAGACCCAGGAGATCGTGGCCCACGTGCTCGCTCTCAGTAGCAACGCCGTCACGGTGCAGAACCTGCGCATGGGCGGCGCCTTCGGCGGCAAGGAAATGCAACCGCATGGATTCGCCGCCGTCGCGGCCCTCGGTTCGCTCCTCACCGGTCGGCCCGTGCGTCTGCGCCTGAATCGCACGCAGGATATGACGATGACCGGAAAGCGGCATCCGTTTCACGCCACGTGGCGCGTCGGTTTCAGCGAGGACGGCCGAATTCTCGGACTCCAGGCAACACTGACCGCGGATGGCGGTTGGAGCCTCGACCTGTCCGAACCGGTTCTCGGGCGAGCCCTGTGCCATGTCGACAATGCCTACTGGATTCCGGATATTGAGGTTCACGGTCGGATCGCCAAGACGAACAAGACGTCGCAGACGGCTTTTCGCGGTTTCGGCGGCCCTCAGGGCATGTTCGTGATCGAAGACATCCTCGGTCGGTGCGCCCCCGCCCTGGGGGTGGCCGCGGCGCAGCTGCGTCAACAGAACTTCTACAGCCCAGGCCAGGCGACACCCTACGGTCAGCCGGTTCGTCACGCGGAGCGGCTCCGCACGGTGTGGGACCAGCTCTCCACGACGAGCGACTTCGAGTCCCGTACGAAAACGATCGAGGTCTTCAACGCCGCTCACCCGCACGTGAAGCGCGCCCTGGCCATTACCCCGGTCAAGTTCGGTATCTCGTTCAATTTCGCCGCCTTCAACCAGGCCGGCGCTCTGGTGCACGTCTACAAAGACGGCTCGGTTCTCATCAACCACGGCGGCACCGAAATGGGACAGGGTCTGCACACCAAGATGCTTCAGGTTGCGGCGACCGCGCTCGGTCTCCCCCTCGAGGCCGTGCGCCTGGCCCCCACCCGCACCGACAAGGTTCCCAACACCTCTGCGACGGCGGCCAGTTCGGGGACCGACCTCAACGGTGGCGCGGTGAAGAATGCCTGCGATCAGATTCGGTCACGCATGGCCGACGTCGCCGCCGGACTGCTCGGCGTGAACGCCCAGGACGTTCGCTTCGCGGACGGGAAGGTCACCGGTCTCGGCAAACCGAACTCGGCGATCTTTAGCTTCGGCGAGGTGGCCGCCGCCGCGTACATGCAGCGCGTACAGCTCTGGGCGGCCGGCTTCTACCGCACCGCGGGACTGCACTGGGACCCCGACCGGATGCAGGGCGAACCGTTCAAGTACTTCGCCTACGGCGCCGCAGCAACAGAGGTTGAGGTGGATGGTTTCACCGGCGCGTACACGATTCGCCGCGTCGATATCGTGCATGATGTGGGTGATTCCCTGTCGCCCTTGATCGACATCGGTCAGATCGAGGGCGGTTTCGTGCAGGGCGCCGGCTGGCTCACGCTGGAAGACCTGCGCTGGGATGAAAGCGACGGTCCCAGCCGCGGGCGGCTGCTCACCCAGTCCGCCAGTACCTACAAACTGCCCAGCTTCTCGGAGATGCCGCAGATATTCAACGTGGCACTGCTGGAGCGTGCGACAGAGGACGGGGCCATCTACGGCTCCAAAGCGGTCGGCGAACCGCCATTCATGCTCTCCTTCAGCGTTCGTGAGGCGCTCCGGCAGGCTGCGGCGAGTTTTGGTGCTCCGGGATACAGCGTTGAGCTCGCGTCACCGGCAACGCCCGAGGCCGTGTACTGGGCGCTCACGGCTGCCCGGCAGGACGTCGAGCGCACGGTCGCGCTCGACCCTGCCCTCGCGGACGCCTGACATGGAATGGCTCGACGCCCTGACGCGCCTGCGTGCGACGCGCCAGGCCGGCGTGATCGTCACCGTCGCCGCGGTACGCGGCCACGTTCCACGGGCCAGCGGAGCCAAGATGGTGGTGTCGTCTGACGACGCGTGGGGCACCGTCGGCGGCGGAAATCTCGAGGTGACGGCCACCGAACTCGCCCGAGACATGCTTGCGCGGAACGTGGCTGAACCGGACATGCTGACGCTCCAGCTCAGCGACAAAGCCCCGGCCATCCATGGTGTTCAGTGTTGCGGCGGGGAGGTCACGATGTTGCTGGAACCAATCCGGGTGATCCCGGCGGTCGCCGTCTTCGGGCTCGGCCACGTCGGGTTCGAGCTTGCCCGAATCCTCGTGCGCCATGACATCGAGCTTCATCTCATCGACTCCCGCGCGAGCATGGTGACCGAGGAGCGTCTGAGCGATCTGCACGGCGCCGTGGCCACGGTGCATGTGCATCACACCCCTGCTCCGGAGGGTGTGCTGAACGAGCTGCCGGTCGGCACTCATGTGCTGGTCATGACCCACGATCACGCCGAGGACATGGTGCTGTGCGACACCGCTCTTCGCCGCCGCGCCCTCGGCTCCATCGGCCTGATCGGATCGAGCGCGAAATGGTCACGTTTTCGGGTGCGTTTGCTGGCGGAGGGGCACACGGAGACGGAACTGCGACGCATCCACACCCCCATCGGAATCGGGGATATCACCTCGAAGGACCCGGCCGCCATCGCCGTGAGCGTCGCCGCCGAGCTCCTGCGACGATTTGAGCGAGGAGACGACCTCACCCCGACGGACGGGTGAGGCCTCGGCGCGCCGGTCTACGCCGCGTCGCGCCGCAGCAGCATTCCCCGAGGTTCACGTCCGTCGATTTCCGTGCCGCGCAGGAAGGTGCGGCGGACAACCCCGGAAAGCGAACGACCCGCGTAAGGGGTGATCGGGTTGCGGTGATGCAGTCTGCTCACGTCAACGACGAAGGTGTCCTCTGCGGCAAAAATGACCAGGTCGGCGTGGTACCCGACCCCCAGCACTCCCTTTCGCGTGAGGCCGGCCATGGCCGCCGGCGCGGCAGACATCCACCGCACCACCTGCTCGAGCGAGATTCCCCGCCGGTGTGCCTCCGTCCAGATCAACGACAACCCGAGCTGTAGGGACGACACCCCACCCCACGCCACGCCGAAATCGCCACCGTCGAGATCTTTCAGGTCGAGGGTGCTCGGGGAATGGTCGGAGACGATGCAGTCGATGGTCCCGTCGAGCAACGCCTGCCAGAGCAGCTCCCGGTTCGCGGCTTCGCGGATAGGCGGGCAGCACTTGAACGCCGTGGCCCCGTCCGGAATCTCTTCAGCCGTGAGCGTCAGGTAGTGCGGGCAGGTTTCCACGGTGATCCGCACACCCTCGGCCTTGGCCACGGCGATGCTCGGCAGGGCATCGGACGAAGACACGTGCAGGATGTGAGCACGCGCGCCGGTCGTGCGCGCGTGCCCGATCACATCGGCGATCGCGAGGTTCTCCGCCGCCCGCGGCCGGGACGCGAGGAAGGCGTCGTAGTGACTCCCGGCCGCGGGCGCTGCCTCGCTGATGGCCTGCGAATCCTCGGCATGCACGATCAGCACGGAGTCCACGGGTTCCAGCTGCGCGAGGGCGGCCCCCATCTCCTCGACGGACAGATGAGGGAATTCCTCCACGCCGGAGGCAGCCAGAAACGCTTTGAACCCGAAGACGCCCTCCTCGTGCAGCGGCCCCAGATCCGCCAGGTTTCCGGGCACGGCACCGCCCCAGAAACCGACGTCGCAGAACACCTGGTCCTCGGCGACGCGGCGCTTGAGATTCAGAGCATCCACGGTCACCGTGGGCGGGATGCTGTTCAGGGGCATGTCAATGATGGTCGTGACCCCGCCCGCGGCGGCCGCCCGCGTCGCGGACGCGAACCCCTCCCACTCGGTGCGTCCCGGTTCATTGACGTGCACGTGGGTGTCGACGAGCCCCGGAAGCAGGGTCTCATCGCTCGCCAGTTCGATCACCGTCGCTCCGGTCAACCCTGCGCCCAACGCCTCGACGGCCACAATGATGCCGTCGCGAACAGCGACCTCATGCGGTCCCACACCGGCCTCGGTCATGATCCGGCGGCCACGCAGGACGAGGTCGTATCCACCGGTCGTGGTGACGCCGGCCAGAGGCGTGTGAGTGCTCATGGCCCTACTCTCGCAGCATTGCGCGCGCCAGGCGCGCGCCAGGCGCCCGCCAGGCGCCCGCCAGGCCCCTTTCCGGTGCCCGAGGGCGCACTCACCCGAGGAGGGCGCACTCCAGTGACCGATCAGCCGCCGGCGACCATGTCGGCGAAGCGCGAGTAGTGGCCGTGGAAGGCCACGGTGACGGTGCGCGTCGGGCCGTTACGGTGCTTGGCCACGATCAGGTCGGCCTCGCCCGCGCGCGGGTTGTCTTTTTCGTAGGCGCTCTCACGGTGCAGCAGGATGACCATGTCGGCGTCCTGCTCAAGCGAACCGGACTCACGAAGGTCGCTGATGGCCGGCATCTTGTCGGCGCGCTGCTCGGGGCCACGGTTGAGCTGCGAGAGGGCGATCACGGGAACCTGCAGCTCCTTGGCGAGCAGCTTGAGGGCACGCGAGAACTCACTGACCTCCTGCTGCCGCGACTCTACCTTCTTGCCCGACGTCATCAGCTGCAGGTAGTCGATCACGACAAGCTTGAGACCCACGCGCTGTTTGAGTCGACGGCACTTGGCGCGGATCTCCACGAGGGTCATATTGGGGCTGTCGTCGATGTACAGCGGGGCGTCATTGATGCGGCCGCGGGTCGCAGCGATCGTGGTCCAGTCACGCGGCTCGACCATGCCCTTGCGCATGCTCTGGAGGGGGACGGATGCCTCCGCCGCGAGCAAACGCATCGCGATCTCACTCCGCCCCATTTCAAGCGAGAAGAAGATGCTGGGCATGTCGTGCTTGATCGATGCGGACCGCGCGAAGTCCAGGGCGAGCGTGGACTTACCCAGAGCAGGTCGGGCCGCCACGATGATGAGCTGACCGCCGTGGAAACCGTTGGTGAGCTCGTCGAGGTCGGCGAACCCGGTCGGTACGCCGCTCATCTGGCCGTCTTTGAGCTTCGCGGCCTCTATCTCCTCGATGGCCGCGGTCACGGCGTCGGTGAGGGGCACGTAGTCTTCGGTCTGGGTTCCGCCGGTAACGGCGTAGATCTCCGCCTGAGCCGTGTTGACGAGGTCGAGCACCTCTCCCTCGCCCGAGTAGCCCATCTGGGCAATACGAGTGCCTGCCTCCACGAGGCGGCGGAGCAGAGCACGCTCGGCCACGATCGTGGAGTAGAAGCCGGCGTTGGCTGCGGTGGGAACGAGGCTCGTGAGCGTATGCAGGTAGTCTGCGCCGCCGGCACGAGTCAGCTCGCCGAGTTTCGTAAGTTCGTCCGTGACCGTGATGACGTCGGTCGGCTCGCCCTGTGCGTAGAGCGAGAGGATGGCATCGAAGATGATCTCGTGCTTGGGGACGTAGAAGTCCCCACCGCGCACGGTCTCCACGACGTCAGCAACGGCGTCCTTGCTCAGCATCATTCCACCGAGGGCGCTCTGTTCGGCGAGCAGGTCGTGCGGCAACATACGTTCCGTTTGGCGCGGTTCCGCTGTGTTGGTTGTGGCTAGGCCAAGCTGAGCGATCGACACTCGGCACCTCTTTCTTGACGTATTTCA
>NZ_JPRS01000022.1 GCF_000738085.1 Cryobacterium sp. MLB-32 | reverse complement strand
CATCCTTTCACGCGATCACCTAGGAGACAGCACCTTGGACATCACGTTTACGGCGCTGGACCTGCCCGCTGACCACGCTGCGCTTGTGCAGTTCATGCTGTCGAACGAGTTCCCCTTCCACATCAACGCCAGACCGACCCGCACTGATCTTGAGCAGAAGATCTCCGAGGGTGCATTCTGCGGCCCCGATCACGCCAGCTTCTGGGTCCATTCAGAATCCGAAGGGCGTCTGGGCCTCGCGATCCTTGAGGACCTCCTTGACGACGCACCTTTGTTCGACCTGCGGCTGTCCTTGGCAGCTCGGGGCCGTGGCCTTGGCGCGCACATTCTGCGTGCCCTCACCGCTGAGGTATTCCAGCGTTGGCCGAACGTCAATCGCTTTGAGGGGCAGACCCGCGAAGACAACATCGCGATGCGCAAGACTTTCCTTCGCTCAGGGTTCATCAAAGAAGCTCACTATCGCGAGGGCTGGCCGGTGACGGGCGCGCACCCGTTGGCATCCGTCGCCTATGCAATTCTTCGTCGAGATTGGGAATCGGGCGAGACCACACACTTCGTTTGGGAAGACCTCACCGTCTGAGCGTTCACCCGTCCCGCACAGGATTCCCCCTCGACACAGCTGGCGTGCGTCCTGGTCCATCACACTTCCGCACTGAAACGCCGTAGCGGTTAGCGGCGCTACCTGCTGGCCGCGTCGACTTGAAGGTGAATGGCGAAGTCCGCAATCGGCATTGGTTTGTCGGGACCTCCCTGGTGGCCTCCGACTGGAATGGTGCCCGGTCCTATGGGGAGGCGACTCTGGCTGATTCGGTCAAGGCCTTGATAGCAGGGTCAGCGCGATCCTTCGGCGCTCGTAGCTCTCTCGTGGAGTAGCTGCGGCTCTGGTCGATCCCTCGCTCGGCCGAAGCCTGCTGACCGTACGAGAGATCTGACCGATGAAGGTTCCCCTACGAAACAGGGGGACCCATCCAGAACAGGTCTCACACTGGATGACAGAAATTCAGCAGGTCGGGTTGACGGCCCCAGCGAACGGGTGGTCTCTTGTAGCTCTAGGAGTCTCAAGTTCCGTGAGAGCTGACAAGAGTGCCACGAGAACAGCTAGACCGTCGCAGGACGGGCCACGAGATCGTGCTCGGTGCGCGGCACACCGCGAGTGAGGTCGGCGAGCAGTTCGAGCACGTGCCGGTAGGGCTGGTCCGTGGCGCGAGTCATGCCGAGTTCGCACGTGCGATTACAGGAGGCGTGCGCTGTGGCCTCCATCACCGCCACATCCGCTGCCTGGGCTCGCGTCGCCGAGGCCGTGAGCTCCGGGTGCAACATGCCCCGGTCGCCCGCAAAACCGCAGCAGCCCCAGTTGTCGGGAATATCGACGCGCTCGGCGACCCCGTCGGCCACGGCTCGCAGTGAGTCGTTGATTCCCATCCGGGTGGACGAACAGGTGGGGTGCAGGGCGAGCGATTCCAGCTTCGGGTAGTCGGGCAACTCCGGGAGGATGCGCGCGGCGGCGAATTCGACGGCATCCATCACACGCAGGGGCCGGTCGCTCGTGTCGCTCTCGATCGTGGCGCGTAGTCCTTCCGTGCACGAGGACGCGTCGCAGATAATCGGCAGCTCCCCGTCACGAGTCGCCAGGCGCAGGGCGGCAAGGGTGGACTCGCGCATGGTTGCCTGCCCGCTCACCAGGCCCTTCGACGCCCACGGGGTGCCGCAGCAAAGACCATCGATGCCGGGGGGAACCACGAGGATTATGCCGACCCGTTCGCAGAGCTCCTCGAAGCTCACCTGCACGCCGGCGGATGCGGCATCCGCTGGTCCGAACATCGTGTTGACGCAGGCCGGAAAATACACCGCCTCGGCGGGCTCGGCTGGAGCGGCGCGGCGACGGCTTGCGCCGCCACGCGGAAGCTCCGGGGAGTACAGCGGAACCGTGTCGGCGCCGAGCGCGGCTCGGACAGCCTGGTTGGGGGCCTGCACCAGCGGAGTGGGAACGGAGGCGACCACGGTGAGGGCGAGACCGGCACCGCGCGTCACCGTTCCCCAGTTCTTGGCGGCGGCATTCCACACGGCGTTCTGCACCGGTTTGGGCTGGGCACGACGCAGGCTCTTCACGAGACTGCCGGTGTCGATGTTCACCGGGCACGCGGTCTGGCACATTCCGTCCACCGCGCAGGTCTCTACCGCGCTGTACTGATAGTCCTTCTCAAGCTCCGTCTGGAGCGCGGTATCGCCATCGAGTCTCGCCTGCTCGATGCGCGCAGAGTGACGATGCGCTGCCGGGGCGTCAGAGTGATCTCGCGGCTTGGGCAGACCGGCTCACAGTACCCGCAGGAGACGCAGCGGTCGACCTCCTCGGCGACCAGGGGAGTCGTCTTGATGTCGCGCAGGTGCACGTCGGGGTCGTCGTTCATGATCACGCCCGGGTTGAGCATGCCGGCGGGGTCGAACAGTCGCTTCAGTGAGCGCATCACGTCGTAGAGTTCATCACCGTACTGTCGGCGCACGTAGGGCGCCATTACCCGGCCCGTGCCGTGCTCCGCTTTCAGTGAGCCGCCCTCGCCGAGAACGAGGTCGACCATGTCCTCGGTGAAGGCGCGGTAGCGCTCGAGCGACTCGGCCCCGGTGAAACCGTCGGTGAGCATGAAGTGGATGTTGCCGTCTTTGGCGTGACCGAAGATCACGCTGTCGCGGTACTGATACTGGTCGAACAGCTCGATGAGCTCCATGCAGGTGCGTCCGAGTGCCGGCACCGGCACCACGATGTCTTCGAGCAGTGCCGTCGTACCCGCCGGCCGGGCGCCGGCCACGGCGGCATAGAGGCCTTTGCGCAGGTGCCAGAGTTCGGCACGGGTGGCCGAATCGGTGCTGAAGCGTGCGGGGGAGCTGAGCCCCAGGGCGGGCATCAGCATGAGGCCGCCTTCTGACAGGTCCGTCAGGTGTTCGGCTCTGTCGGCGTGGTATTCCACGAGCAGGGCGGCGTGCTCCTGCACGGCGAGGTCGCGAATGATGCCCGGAGTATCCGGCAGTCCCTGACCGACGCGAAGGGACAGCGCATCCATGAGTTCGAGCGTGGCGGCCCCGGAGCCGACGAGAGCCGGCAGCGCGGCCGTGGCGGCCTCCATGCCGGGGAATACCAGCAGTCCCGTTGTGACGTGCGCCTGGCGGGGGATCGTGCGGAATACGGCCTCGGCCACGAAGCCGAGCGTGCCCTCGCTGCCGATGATGAGGTGCGCCAGCATGTCGACGGGGCGATCGAAATCCAGCAGGGAGTTCACGCCGTAGCCCATGGTGTTCTTCATGGCGAATTGCCGACGAATGGTGGCCACGGATGCGGCATTGCCGCGCACCCGTTGTGACAGGCGCACGAGCCCCTCGTGCAGGTCCGGCTCAAGGGAGCGCAGGCGGGCGTCGGCATCCGCTTCACCGGTGTCGAGAACGGTGCCGCTCGGCAGCACCACGGTGAGCGATTCGAGGGTTTGGTACACGTTGTCGACGGTGCCGCAGGCCATTCCGGAGGAATTGTTGGCCACAACTCCGCCGATCGTGGCGGCAGACTCGCTCGCCGGGTCCGGGCCGAACTTGCGACCGTAGCGCGCGAGGCGGGCGTTGAGCGCGCGGACGGTGACGCCCGGCTGCACGCGTACCCGCGCTCCGTTGTCCAGCACCTCGATCTTCGTGAAATTGCGACGGACGTCCACGAGCACGCCGTCGGTGAGCGCCTGGCCGCTCAGGCTGGTGCCGCCCGAGCGGAACGTGAGCGGGACACCCTGGCTCATGCTGGCTCGCAGCAGGCGGCCGACTTCTTCGGCGTTGCCCGCCACGACCACGGCGCGGGGCACCAGCAGGAAGTGCGAGGCGTCATGCGCGTTGGCGTGCAGGTCGATCGCGCGGGTCTTCACCTGCAACGGATCGGACACCGCGGCCCGCAGGGCCCCGAGCATACCGGCGGATGCCGCCGGCGTCACGGCGGAGAGGTCGGTCGCGCTGCTGCGAGGCATTACGGCACCATCCAGCCGAGGACGGGGGTGGACTGGAGCACGATCAGGAGGGTGATCAGCGCGAGCAAGCCCAAGCTCCAGCCGACGAGCTTGCGGAAGAGGGTGCTCTCGGCGCCCTCCAGCCCGACCGCGGCCGCCGCGACGGCCAGGTTTTGCAGCGAGAGCATCTTGCCCAGGACGCCGGCTGACGAGTTGGCGGCGGCCATCAGCACGGGCGACAGGCCGGTGGAGTTGGCGGCCGTGACCTGCAACTGGCCGAAGAGCGCGTTGGAGGACGTATCGGAGCCGGTGAGAGCCACGCCAATCCAGCCGATCAGGGGGGAGATCACGGCGAAGAATGCTCCGGTCGAGGCGAGGAAGGCGCCGAGGGAAGCGGTCTGGCCCGACAGGTTCATCACGAAGGAGAGGGCCAGCACGGCGGTCACGGTAACGAGGGTGAAGCGCAACTGCACCAGCGTGTCCCAGTAGATCTTGAGGCCCTGGCGCACGGAGACCTTGTAGAGCGCCATCGTGATCAGGCCGGAGAAGAACAGTAGGGTCCCGGTGGCCTTGATGTGGTCGAGCTTGAACGTCGTCGCCGGCACCGGGTCGCCGGCCGCGTTGGTCACGTCCAGCCCCGGCCAGGGGAAGGTCACACTGCCCACGACACCGAGCCAGGCCTTTACGGCCGGGATCTGCGCGATCGAGAAGATGCCCATGATGATCAGGTACGGGGCGATAGCCTTCCAGACCTGGCCGGCGGCCGGACGCTGGTGATTCGAGAGGTCTACGTCGCCGGCGGAGCGGCGGGCGGTTTTGATGGCCGTGGTCTCGGTGCTGCGCATGGCGTCCGCCGGTTCGCTCTGGTTGAGACGGGTCTGGGGTTCGGTCCCGGCGGCGTCGGCCTGGTCGAGGCCGTCGGTCAGGCCGACGGATTCGACCGGCTGCCAGAAGCGCAGCATGACCAGGACGGCGGTCACGGTCGCGACCGCGGCCACGACATCCGTCAGTTCGACGGCGAGGAAATTGGAGGTGACGAACTGGGCCAGTCCGAAGACGAGCCCGGCGACCACTGCGACCGGCCAAGTCTGCTTCAGGCCGCGCTTGCCGTCGACGAGGAACACGAGGATCAGCGGTACCAGTACGGCGATGAAGGGGGTCTGGCGCCCGGCCATTTGCGCGAGGTCGTGCACGGGCAGGCCGGTCACGCCGTTGAGGGCGATGATCGGTGCGGCCATGGCGCCGAACGCGACCGGAGCGGTGTTTGCGAGAAGCGACACGATAGCCGATTTGAGTGGCTTCATTCCGGCGGCCATCAGCATCGCGGCAGAGATGGCCACTGGGGCGCCGAAGCCGGCCAGAGACTCGAGCAGGGCACCGAAACAAAAGGCGATCAGGATCGAGAGGATACGCAGGTCATTGGAGATGGAACGAATGGTGCGTCCCAGAACCTCGAACCACGGCGTAGCGACCGTGAGCTTGTAGATCCACAGGGCGTTGACGAGGATCCAGAGAATCGGGAAGAGCCCATAGAAGGCTCCCGCGGCGGTTGCACTCAGGGCCTGGCCGGCGGGCATCTGCCATCCCACGACGGCGAGAACGATCGATAGCAGCAGGGCCGCGAGGGCGGCCTTGTGCGCCTTCATGCGAAAGACTCCCAGAAGAACGAAGAGCAGCACGAGCGGGAGCGCGGCGCACGCCGCCGACAGGGCGAGATTGCCAAAGAGGGGATCGGTGATCTGAATAAAAGCGCCGGTAGGGACGGGCGCTAACGGAAAAGTTGTCTGAATGATGAGGTCTCCACACTGAGGTTGCGTCACATTCAGGTGACGGCTCCTAAATTGTCTAACAAGTACGCACGTAAGTCAATGCTGCATTCGGCACGGTCTGCCAAGATGGAAGCACCCGTTGTGAAAGGTGGAAGACCACATGGTCCGTTCCGTTGTGGCGACCTCCATCGTCGATGCCGTCTCCGATGATCTTCGTTCGCGACTGTTCGCGGGGGAGCTGGCGGACGTGCCGCTCACCGAAACCGACCTGGCGTCCACCTACGATGTGGCTCGCCCGACGGCCAAGGCCGCAATCGAACGCCTCGTGGGGGAGGGGCTGCTCGTACGCGGCGCGCACAAGAGCGCCCGTGTGGCCGAGCTCGGCCCCGAGGCGGTGCGAGACATCTATCTGGCCCGCGCGTACCTCGAAAGCGAGGTCGTGCGCCGACTGGCGCTCACTCGCACCGTCCCGACGGCTGCCGTACGCGCCAATGATGACATTGCCGCCCTTGCCGGCAGCTCGCCGCTTGATCTGATCGAACCGGATATGCGGTTTCATACCGGCCTGATCGACGCCATCGGCAACGAACGCACCAGCAAGATGTATCGATCCCTGGTGAGTGAGGTTCGCCTGTGCATGACCAGGGTGCAGAGCCTCAACCTGCTGGCCCCCGGTCTGATCCACACTGAACACCGAAGGATCCTCGAACTCCTGGCCCAGGGCGACGGTGACACGGCGGCTCGACTGCTCGACGATCACCTGGGACGCGCGCGGGAGCGACTCGTCGAAGCTCTGGGCGGCGAGGCCGGCCCCGCGGCCCGTGTGCCCAACCTCCCGGCGAACTGAGACGGAGACTGTCGCGTGAATGATTTTCTTGCCCCGGACACCCAGACCGCGCTCGCCGTGGTCAGCGCCCTCGCCGGGCTGACCACGCCGGCCCAACAGGAGGGCGACCAGACCGCATCGGCGGTTTCGTCACAGAGGCCCGCATCCACGGCGATTGAGCGGCTTCGTGCCGTGCGCCGGCTCGTGCACGAACTCGAATCCGACGCTGTGACGCTCCGGAGCGTGCGACAGGCGCTCACGGACGGGGTGGGGTGGAACGAAATCGCCGATGCCTCCGGGATCAAACCGGCTGCTGCGCGCTGGCGCTGGGCCGGCACGGACGACGAGATTGCCGCTCGGCTGTTGGCTGGCCGGAAACGCTCGGTTCGGCCGAGCAGCGTACCCACCGACCTGCCCGGACTGTCGGTGGCCGAAGCCGCCACCCGACTGGGCGTGAGCGCGCAAGCCGTCTACCTGCAGGTATCCCGTGGCAAATTGTCGAGCCAGACCGTTCAGCTACCGGATGGCCGTTCGTACAAACGCGTCTTTCTGAACGAACCGAACCCGCCCCATTCTTGACCTACGTTCTCACGACGCACCACAATGGGGCGACGAACACCTCACGGAAGACGGAGTACCACATGACTGACCTGCCCACAGCGAAGCCCACCCGATCACCGTCCGATGCCGAGACCACGGTGCTCAATCTGGGCCAGCCCGTAGCACCGCCCACGAGTTCGGCACCCCCCACGGGATCGGTGCCGGCCGCCGTCCCCGTGACGTCGGCGGCCGAACCGCCCCGAGACGGGTCGGCGACATCCGTTGTCCGTGCCGTCACACGACCGAACATGGCCCTCGTCGTCCTCGTCGGCATGGGCGCGTTGGCGATCGCCTTCATCGTGATGATCATCGTCGGTGTCACCGGCGAGAGCATCAATGCGCTCGCCGTGATCGCCACCCCCATCGCGTCGATGGTTGCCGCGTACTACGGCATTACGCTCAGCATCCAGCAGGTCAAGAACGAGCGCATCGAGAAGGAGAAGGCCTTGGCGCGGGCGGAGGCAGCGGATGTCGCGCGTCGTGAGATCGAGGTATGGTCTGCGCAGATGGAATCCGGATTGCGTGTTGCCATGGCCAAACTCACGGCGGCCCGCGTGGGGACCGATGAGGTAACCAGAGCTGCTGGAACGCCCGATGACTTCTTCTAAGCCGGTGTCGCCCTCCGAAAACGTACACGTCGTCGAACCGACGACCCTTCTGATCGAGCGCGGTTCCGATCGGGTGCACGTTCAGCTCAACCGCCCGGACGTGCGCAACGCCATCGACCAGACCATGATCGACGAACTGCATGCCGTGTGTGAGCAACTCGAGCGAGAGCCGCTCATACTGATTATTTCCGGCAGCAATGGAGTCTTCGCCTCGGGTGCGGATATCGCCCAACTTCGGGAACGTCGACGCGAAGACGCCCTGAAGGGAATCAACTCGGGGCTGTTCTCGCGCATTGCACGTCTGCCTATGCCCGTGATCGCGGCTCTGGACGGCTGGGCACTGGGCGGGGGAGCCGAGCTCGCGTATGCCGCGGACTTCCGCATCGCCTCGACCACCGTGCGCCTCGGTAACCCCGAGACCGCTTTGGGTATTCTGCCTGCCGCCGGTGCCCTGTGGCGACTCGCACAGCTCGTGGGTGAACCGGTGGCCAAGGAGATCATCCTCGCGGGTCGAGTTCTCACCGCGGATGAGGCCCTCGCGGTGCATCTGATCACCGAGATTCACGCCTCGGAGGATCTGGTGGCGGCGGCACACGCGCTCGCTGATCGCATCGGTGCCCAGGACCCGCTGGCTACCCGGCTTGCCAAGGAAGTCTTCCACGCCGCAGCAGAAGCGCATCCCCGCGTCGATAATGAGGCACAGGCGATTCTGTTCGAGTCGCCGGAGAAATTCGCCAGAATGGATGAATTTCTCGCGAAGAGAAAGCGGCCTCGCGCGACCGCGCGGCCCTGAACTCTGCACGGCTACACGTCTGAGTCAAACCGCCCGGCGGTATGTTCGGCGGGGCAGGACGACCAGGTGACTTTTGGCCCTGTCCGGCTCGCCGGACGTCGGCGATCCTTAAGCCATGACCCAGACACGAGATCGAATCGGCACTTCCGTTGCTGTCGACCCGCTCGGTCGGGCGATCGGCATCACCGAACTCTCCCGCACCGAGTGGCGCGTCTGCGACCTCGCGATTGCGGTCGGCGACCCGCGGGCGATCTTCGGATTCATCGAGCTGTTCGACGACTCCTTCGAGGTGTCGAACTTCCAGCTGAGTGAACGGTCGTCATTCCCCACGTTTGAGCGAGCCGTGGCGAGCCTCGCCACGCCGATGATCAGAAAGGTGCATCCATGACATTCACGTGCCCGTACTGCCGATCCCAGGCCCGGCTCACCCCCAATCCGGACCACGCCCAGCGGGCCTCTGTGCCGCTCTACCTGATGACGTGCACTGGGTGTGAGCGTACACAGGTGAGCCGTACCGCCTTTCATGTGGTCTAACCGGCACATGATCGCAGCGTAACCGCCATGTAACCGCCATGTAACCGTTGGGGGATCGTCACCCCGGGGCCGACTTCCATGCCAAGGTAGTGGCATGAAGTGTCAGCCCTATCGCAGCGTGCGTGATCGTGCCGCGGTTCGACGAAGGTGCGGAACCTTGCCATGGTAGATCAGCCGGTCGAGTCGCCCTTCCCCACCGCCCTGCAGCCCAGTGGTGCGCGGATTGACGATCTGCTGAGAGAGTTCGCGGCGAGAGCCGATGAACTTCTCCTCACTCAGGAACGCATTCGGGGCCTCGTCAGCGCTGTTGTCTCCATCGCGGAAGACCTGAGCCTCGAGGCCGTACTCAAGCGGGTCGTTGAATCCGCCTGCACGCTGCTCCGCGCGCAGTACGGCGCCCTCGGCGTGATTGGGTCGGACCAGAGCTTGAGCCACTTCGTGACCGTGGGCTTCGACGCGGAAACCATCGAGAAGGTCGGGGCGCTGCCGGTCGGCAAGGGGGTGCTGGGTCTTTTGATTCGCGAACCGCACCCGATCCGTCTGCACGACCTCCGTCAACACCCGTCGGCCGCGGGCTTTCCCGACCATCACCCACCGATGGTGTCCTTCCTCGGCGTTCCCGTGAGCGTGCGAGACGTGGTCTTCGGAAACCTCTATCTCACCGAAAAAGAGGGCGGGGGAGATTTCACCCCCGAAGACCAGGAACTTGCCGTGGCGCTGGCCGCCGCTGCCGGCGTGGCCATTGAAAATGCCGGCCTGTTCGAGGAAGCTCGCCGGCGGGGCGCCTGGCTTGAGGCCTGCGCCGACATGGCACGCGACCTGCTGAGATCCTTCGATGACGATGGGGAAAGCGGCCTCGACGCGGTGGCGCAGCGGGCAATGATCGAGTCCGGGGCGGCCCTGTCGCTCATCGGTCTGCCGACGGATGAAGAGGACAAGGTGTTCTGTGCCGCGGGTGTCGGTGTTGGCGCCTCCGCCCTCGTCGGCCGAAGTATCGTGATGAGCCCGCTTGCCCTCGCCGGGGTGCGCAGCGCAGGGGAATCGGCGGTGCTGCCGCTGCTCAGTCAGGTGATCGATCCGACCGTCGCGGCGCAGGACGGCGCCTGGCCAGAGCTGGGACCAACCCTGCTGGTGGCACTCGGCCCACCCGGGGTCGGCCAGGGAATGCTGCTGCTGGCCCGTCCCATCGGCTCGGGCGGGTTCAGCCCGACGGATATCGAGATGAGCGCCGTGTTCGGGTCCTATGTGGCTCTCGGCCTGGAGCTGGCCAATGTGCACCGGATGCGTGAACAGCAGGCCGTGTTCGGCGATCGTGACCGAATCGCCCGGGATCTGCATGACCTCGTCATCCAGCGGTTATTCGCGGCCGGCCTCAGCATGCAGAGCCTGCGCCGATTCACCGACGACCCCGTGGCCCTCGACCGCATCGCGGCCGTCACGGTGGAACTGGACAGCACCATCCACGAACTGAGGGACACGATCTACTCCCTTCGGGGTGCCTCGCAGACATCGGCGACCATGAGCAGTCGGATCCTGGAGGTCATTGCCGAAGGAACCCGTTCCCTCGGATTCGCGCCGAATATTCGATTGTCTGGTCCGATCGACGCCGACCTGGGTGAGGCGCTGAGTGAAAACCTTCTGGCTGTGATCACCGAGGGCCTGAGCAATGTCACCAGGCATTCCGGCGCGACGTCGATCAAGGTCTCCGTGAATGCCGAGCACGGCCGAGTTCGGCTGCTGATCGTCGACGACGGGCGCGGATTCAGCGACCCGGTGCGGAGCAGCGGCCTCGAAAACCTGCGTCAGAGGGCACGGATGTGTGGTGGTCGATTCGAGGTCAAGAGCCAACCCGGTGAGGGAGCCCGCCTGTCGTGGTCAGCGCCGGTGCCGATCGTCACAAACGGTTCGCGGATGGGACCGTCGCCACGGCGGCTGCAGGGCGGGTTCGACGCTGAAACCCCAGCTTCTCCAGCAGGGACGACACGTAGCTCCTGACGGTTGCCTCGGTCAGAACCATGCTGTCGCCGATCTCACGGTTGGTCATGCCCTCGCGGATGAGATGCAGTACACGCCGTTCCTGTGCGGTCAGTCGGGCCTGAGGGGAATCGTGGGCGCTCGTTCCGGTCAGGGTGCTGATCAGCCGGCCCGTGATCAGCGGGTCGAATAGGGCCTCCCCGGCCGCGGCTCGGCGAATGCGGTCGATCAGCACGCTGCCAAGGATTTCCTTCAGGACGTACCCGGCTGCTCCCGCGAGCGCCGCACCAAGCTGAGCCTGGTCGTCCGCGTAGCTGGTCAAAATGAGGCAGATGATCGAGGGATCGAGTGACCTGACGTTGCGGCAGACCTCGATTCCGGTGCCGTCCGACAGGCGCGCGTCGAGGATTGCCACGTCGGGGCGGATGACGGGGATGAGGCGGATGGCGTCGTCTGCCAGGCCGGCATCACCAACGACATTAAAACCCTCGCTCTCGAGCAGTTCCCGCAGGCCTCGGCGCACGAGTTCGTGGTCGTCGAGAATGAACACGCTGATCGGGGGTTTCGTCATGTCTTCCCTCCCGTCGGACCATTCAGAGACGGCTGTACGTTTCCTGTCACCCTCATCCTCCCGTCGTCTCACGTGTCCCGGTAGGCCGAAAGTCCATGCAAACGAGAGATACTTTAGTTTTCGTGTTGGCTCGTTCGCCTAGGGTGTGAAGCATGGACGTGCTGCGGGGAATCTGGAACAGCATGCTGGAATCGCACCCGACCCTGCCGTTCTCCACGGCGGTGGTCACGATCCTGGCCGCCGCGTTCGTTGTTGTCGTGCCCGCCGTCTGGCGGATCACGCGACACGGCATCACCATCGTGCACGAGGGCGGGCACGGTGTTGCCGCGACGCTGAGCGGGCGACGGCTCAGCGGCATCCGTTTGCATTCCGACACGTCGGGGCTCACCGTGAGTCGCGGTCGACCACACGGCCTCGGCATGGTGTTCACACTGGCCGCCGGGTACCCGGCGCCGGCCGTGCTCGGACTGGGATCGGCCTGGCTGCTGGGGCGTGGCTACGATGTGGCGCTCCTATGGCTGTTGCTCGTGGCGCTGGCGTTGGTGCTCGTGCAGGTTCGCAACTGGTTCGGTCTGTGGTCCGTGGGGGTCACCGGTGCGGTGATCCTTGCGGTGTCCTGGTTCGGTTCGGCGGACGTTCAGGGTGTGTTTGCGCTGTTGCTCACGGCCTTTCTGCTGCTCGGTTCCGTCCGGACCGTGATCGAGCTGCAGCAGTCTCGTACGCGACGGGCGGCGGGGGCATCGGATGCGGACCAGCTGGCTCGTCTCACCCACATTCCCGGAATCATCTGGGTGGGTGTTTTTCTTGCGGTGAACCTCACGTGCGCTGTGCTGTCGGCTCGCTTCCTCGCCTTGATCTAGACGACACTCAGCCCGGTGGGGTCTGCCATGCCTTCCGGGTCAGTCGGCGGAGGCTGCTTGTGCTGCGGTCGGTCGTGATTGCCCACGCCGCCGAGAGCACGATCGACTTCGTGGTACCCGCCTGTTCGTTCAGCGCCGCAGCGTTGGCCCACACGAACATCCACAGCGCCGCCATTGCCCTGTCCGCCGCCTGACCGGGCATATTACGCAGACAGATGGCGTAGGTCTCCGCGACGAACGCGTCGTAGAGTGCGCCGAAGGCCTCTACGTCCCCGGCGGCCACACGTTCCAGAAGCAGGTGACCGCCAGCTGCCTTCTCGGGGCTGGGATTCGACGCGTCTGCGGTCGTCACGGTGCGTGACCAAACGATCTGCAGATCGGTGCAGACATGGCACCCCAGCTTTCACGACGGAATTCGTCACCAGAGCCCGGCAACACCATGAATATATGTCACCTATTTGGGGGAGTCAAGAGGATTCCTCACGTCTGAGTGCGAGACGATGCCACGCCGGAAGGATGGGTGCGAGGCACACCTGGGTTCGTTCCGACGTGGCTTCTCGCCGGACCTAGAGCTCGGCGAGGAGGGCGACCGGGTTCTCGATGCATCGTGCAACGAACGTGAGGAAGCCGGCGGCCGTGCCGCCGTCGCACACGCGATGGTCGAACACCATGGAGAGTTCCACCACGGTTCGCACCGCGAGCTCGTGGTTGACGACCCAGGGTCGCTCGATCATGCGCCCGATTCCCAGTATTGCTGCCTCGGGGTGGTTGATGATGGCTGCTGAACCGTCGACTCCGAGAGAACCGAAGTTGTTGAGCGTGAACGTGCCTCCCGTGAGTGAGGCGGGGGCGAACGTGCCGTCAGCGGCATTCACAACGAGTTCGGAGATGGCGTCGCGTAGCTGACGGGTCGTCAGGGCGTGGGCTCCGTGCACGACGGGGACCATCAGTCCACGAGAGGTCTGTGCCGCAATCCCCAGGTTGATGGCTCCGTGTTGCAGGATCTCCTGACTCGCGGTGTCGACAGACGAGTTCAGCAGGGGGTATCGCTGCAGACCGGCCACGACGAAGCGAGCGATCAGGGCGGTGACGCTGAATCGTTCACCGGTGGCGGCGAGCAGGCGGTCCCGGGCGACGAAGAGCTCCGTCGCGTCGACGTCGAGCCAGATCGTCGCCTCGGGGATCTCCCGACGTGAGGTCGCGAGCCGCTGGGCGACAACCTTGCGCAGACCGGTGATCGGGATGCGCACGTTACCCGGTGCCTGGGCGGAGGACGATGCGGGCGCCGAGATCGGCGATGCCGCTGGGTCGGTCCGTGTGCTGTTGGACGTGGTCTCTGTGGGCATGGTGCTGTCCCGAATCTGGGCTTCCACGTCGGCCCGAGTGACCAGCCCGTCGCGTCCGGTGCCGGGGAGACGACTCGCGTCGAAACCGTTTTCTCTCGCGAGACGTCGCACAATCGGCGAGACAACGGGGGATGGCCTGTGGGCTTCCGGCGACCCGACTCGGACCGGCGCGGCCACAACACCAGCCTCGACCTGAACTGCCACGGGCGCCGGCTCCGGTCTGCTCACCGGCGCCGTAACGGTCGTGGTCGATGTCGGCGCGTCCGGCGTGGGGGTGCCGAAGCGGCCGCGCTGCGGGCGTCGGGCCGGCCGCGTGCTCACCGTCGTCCCGTAGCCGATCAGCACGGCACCGGACGTTTCCGCCGAATCGGCCTTCTCGGCGGCAGGCGGCAGCGGCGCGGTCGGTGCGACCGTGCTCTGGACGGTCTGATCCGTCACGGTGAGCAGCACCTGACCGGCGTGAATCGTCTGACCCGGCTCGCCGAAGATCTTTTCGACAATACCGCCGAATGGCGACGGCAATTCCACCACGGACTTGGCGGATTCCACCTCGACGACGGGCTGGTCAATGCGAATGCTGTCGCCGGGAGCCACCAGCCAGGACACGATCTCGGCCTCGGTGAGTCCTTCACCGAGGTCAGGCAGGAGAAAATCGTTGCGCATCAGTTCCACTCCCAACGGGAGATGGCGGCCAGGATTCGGTCGGGAGTCGGCAGGAAGTATTCCTCGAGCTTGGGGGACGGATACGGAATATCGAATCCGGTGATGCGCAGGATGGGTGCGGCGAGGTAGAAGAAGTTGCGTTCGGTCAGTCGGGCGGCAACCTCTGCGCCGTAGCCGCCGAATTGTGCAGCCTCGTGGATCACGGCCACACGACTGGTCTTTCGCAGCGATGCGCTCACCGTGGCGTCATCGAAAGGGGAGAGGCTGCGCAGGTCGATGACTTCGATTGACAGGCCCTCCGCGGCAGCAAGATCGGCCGTGGCGAGGGCCGTTTTCACCGTGGGACCGTAGGCGAGCAGTGTCACGTCCGTGCCTTCGCGCACGACGACAGCACTCGTCATCGGGGCGGTCTGCACGGGGAGGCTGAGCTCGGCCTTGCTCCAGTACCGACTCTTGGGCTCCATGAAGATCACCGGGTCGTCGCTGGCGATGGCCTCACGAAGCATGGAGTACGCATCGGCAGGATTCGAGGGAGAGACAACGGTCAGTCCCGGGGTCGATGTCCAGTAGGCCTCGGAAGAGTCGGAATGGTGCTCGACGCCACCGATGTCGCCCGAATACGGGATTCGAATCACGATAGGAAGCTGAATTTTTCCGCGCGTGCGATTGCGCATCTTGGCCACGTGCGACACGATCTGTTGAAACGCCGGGTAGCTGAAGGCGTCGAACTGCATCTCGACCACGGGACGCATGCCGTACATGGCCATGCCGATCGCGGTGCCCACGATGCCGGACTCGGCGAGCGGGTGAGTCGCTCACGCGGGTTTCGCCGAACTCGGCGTACAGACCGTCGGTGACGCGAAAGACGCCGCCGAGCGGGCCGACATCTTCGCCGAACAGCACGACCGTGGGGTCCTCAACCATTGCGTCACGAATGGCGGCGTTCAGAGCGGATGCCATGGTGAGCGTTTCCGGGGCACGGGTGGCCATCCCGGGTATCACTGTCGTCATCGTTCGTCACCCATCTCGTCTTCTGCCAGCTCATCGGCCAAGGCCGCGCGCTGCTCGGCCAGGGCCGGGCGAGGGCTCGCATACACGTGGTCGAAGAGCTCAAGGGGGTCGACCACCGCCTTGACCGTCATGCATGCCCGTGTCGCGGCGGCCATAGCTTCGGCCTCCTCGGTGATGGAGGCGCGTTCGGCTTCCGAAAGAGCCCCCTCGGACACCAGATACTTCTCGAGGCGCTCGATCGGGTCGCGGCCGCGCCACACGTCGACATCGGCGGCGTTTCGGTACCGACTGGGATCGTCCGAGTTGGTGTGTGCCTCGATGCGATACGTGAGGCCCTCGATCAGCGTGGGGCCTTGGCCCGCGCGGGCACGGTCGACGGCCGCAGAGGTCACGGCGAACATGGCTGCCACGTCATTCCCATCCACGAAGAAGCCGGGCATTCCATAGCCGATCGCCTTGTCGGCGATCGTGCGGCAGGCCATCTGCTTGTCGAGGGGGACACTGATGGCGAACTGGTTGTTCTGCACCAGGAAAACCACGGGTGCCTGCCAGACGGCGGCGAAGTTGAAGGCCTCGTGCGCGTCGCCCTCACTCGTGGCTCCGTCGCCGAGCAGCGTGAGGGCAACCGTGCTGTCGCGTTTCAGCTTCGCGGCGGTCGCGAGACCGACGGCGTGCAGGGCTTGCGTGGCGAGCGGAGTCGCCTGTGGAGCGATGCGGTGCTCGTGGTAGTCATAGCCGCTGTGCCAGTCGCCTCGAAAGGAGGCGAGGATGTGCTCGGGCTTCACGCCGCGGGTGAGCAGGGCGATGCTGTCGCGGTAGGTCGGAAAGAGCCAGTCGCCGGATTCGAGAGCGGCCACCGCTGCAATTTCGCAGGCTTCCTGACCGAGTGCGGATGGGTACGTGGCGAGCCGTCCCTGGCGAGTCAGGGCGGTCACCTGCACGTCGAATCGTCGGGCGATCACCATCTGCCGATAGAGGCCCAGGAGCGTCTCGGGGGCAGGAAGCTCGAACCCGCCGGTCTGGCTGTCATCGACAGCATGGCCGGCGTCATCAATCAACCGGAGGGGTGGGGGTGCCAGCACGGTGGGAATCCTCGTGCTCTCGACGTTGAGGCTCATGACGCAATGGTGCGCCCAGTTTCACCCGCGCGAAGCATCGCGAGAACAGAAGTGAACGATTGGCGCGAAGCACGTCGTGGCGCTGACAAACGGTTGGAAAAATGTCTGCTTCAACGCCAAACGTCCGGCACCGTTCCGGGCATATGTCCTGAAATTTCTTCCAGGATCAGGTGTGACCGGGTCGAGATGACACCCGGCATGCTGTGGATATCGCGAAGGATCGCTTTGCTCAGCAACTCGTGCGATGGCGCGTTCACGGTGAGGATGATGTCAATGTCCCCGCTCACCGCCTGAGCCTTCTCCACATAGGGAAGGGCCGCGAGTCGGGCGGCGATATCGCCCCAGGAGACGTCGCCGATCTTCACTACAACGAGGGCTGACACGTGCAGACCGAGCGATTTGCGATCGGTCTGCACACCGAAACCCGTGATGACCCCGCGAGTGACCAGTCTCTGCACTCGGGTGTGCGCGGCGGTGCGGGAAATGTGCACCTGCACGGCGAGTGCCCTCATCGACAGCCGGGCGTCACGGCTCAGCTCGGCAATGATCTGCCGATCGATGCTGTCGAGATCGGAGTGGGCGTCGGATGCCGAATGTTGCGTCATTGAAAACCTCGGTGTTGAGAGAGAGCCAGTCTAGCGAGCGCGCCCGGGTACTGGTGCCGTCATGGTCTGCATGGACTTCCGCAGCGCGCGCAGGTAGAAATTCTTGGGCCAGTGACGGATGCCGACGGGAAGGAGGGGATACATCATCCGTGTCAGGCGCAGCACTCGATCGAATCGAACCTGCCGCGCCGGTGACCACGGCAGGTCGAACATTTCACGTACGTGCGCGGGCAGCAACCCCGCGGTCATGAGACGGCCCACGGGCAGTCCGGCTCGCATCCAGAACGGCGCGTTCCGCGTGTGCAACAGCTCGTAGGCAACGGCACGCGTGGCCTCATCCGTCGTGAGATCGGCTAGACAATCGTTCCAGTAGATACGAAAAGACTCTCTGTCCGGCGGCCAGAGAGCCACCGGAACCTGAAGGGCCGCGCCCAGTTTGCGGTACTCGTCGTAGAACGCGTCGGCCAGATCATCGTTCAGAGGTCCGTACACGAGTTCGTGCATCAGGAGGGCGGAGTCGTAGAGAGTGGCGGCGACCCACAGCTGGAGTTCCGGCGTGAAGGCGCTGTAGGCGGGTGCCGTGTCGGTGCCCGCCGAATGCACGGGAACATGTGCGTGATTGACGCGCCGCGTTGCGGCAGCGGCTTCCTCCGGTGTTCCGAAGACGATGGCGTAGACGAAGCTGAGCGTGTTGTTGAGACGGTCCTGCGGGCGGTTGGCAAAATCACTGTGATTGGCAACGCCGTGGCCAATGGCCGGGTTGGCCAGCTGCAACAGGATGCTGCGACCGCCGGCTGCAATCAGCACGGCGTTGCCGGCAATGTCGTTCACTGTCATGAGTCACTCCCCTCTCGAAGCCGAGTGTATTGCCAGTCTGGTGTGAGACCGTGGGTAATGTCTGGATGAATTCTTCACCTTTGGGGAATAGAGACCGCATCTATGCACTTGCATGTACCTGAGGGCGACAATTCATGCGCCCACAACCTTGAGGAGAACGCATGAGCGACACCATCACCATTCCCGGTTACAAGGCCGGCACCTGGACGATCGACAAGGCGCACAGCGCCGTCACGTTCAGCATCCGCCACATCATGATCAGCAAGGTCAAGGGCACGTTCGACGACTTCGACGCGACCTTTGTCACGGGAGAGAACCCGCTCGACAGCACGGTCACGGCATCCGCCAAGGTCGTTTCGATCAACACCAACGAGCCCAACCGCGACGGCCACCTGCGCACCGGCGACTTCTTCGACGCCGAGACGTACCCCACCATCGACTTCGCGTCGACGGGCATGCGCGAGGTCAAGGGTGAATTCCTCATCGACGGAAACCTCACCATCAAGGGCGTCACCAAGCCGGCCACGTTCGAGCTCGAGTTCGGCGGCTTCGGCGGAGACCCCTACGGTAACTACAAGTTCGGCGCGACGGCCAAGACCGACGTCAACCGCGAAGACTTCGGCCTCACCTATAACGCGGCCCTCGAAACCGGTGGAATGCTCCTCGGAGACAAGGTCACGATTACGCTTGAGCTGCAGGCCGCGCTCAACGCATAATTGATCCCAGTGCATCAGGGGCTCCGCTTCGGCGGGGCCCCTTTTGTGTGCCCGTTGCGCCTCGGGGTACGATTTTTGGGCGGGGAGGGTGCCTCTGCTCCCTTTTTCCTGCTGCCCGGGCGTAATTCTGCGGTGCCGGCACCGCGTCAAGAAGAAATGAATCCACTGTGCACACGTTCCACGCTTTCTCGGCGAGAAGACTCGCCGTCGGGTTGACGGCCCTTGCGGCCGTCCTGACCTTGTTCCTCGGAGCCGGTGGTGCGGCCGCTGCCGTGACCCCGCACGCCGACGTGACGGGCAAGACCTTCATCATTGCCACCGATACCACCTTCGCTCCTTTCGAGTACCGCCAGGACGGTGAACTCACCGGAATCGACATGGACCTGATCCGCGGCATCGCGTCTCAGCAGGGCTTCAGCGTGGAGATTCAATCGCTGGGCTTCGACGCCGCACTGCAGGCTCTGCAATCCAACCAGGTGGATGGCGTGATCGCCGGTATGTCCATCACCGAAGAACGCAAGGCCATCTTCGACTTCTCCGACCCCTACTTCGACTCCGGCGTACAGATGGCCGTCGCTGAGGGGAACACAGCGATCACCGGCTATGACAATCTGCGGGGCGAAACCGTGGTCGCGAAACGCGGCAGTGAAGGCGAGACCTTCGCGAACTCCATCAAGGATGAGTACGGTTTCACCGTCAAGGCGCTGGCCGACTCCGCAACCATGTACGACGACGTCAAGGCCGGAAACTCCGTAGCAGTCTTCGACGACTACCCCGTTCTCGCATACGGAATCAACCAGAACAACGGTCTCACGTCGGTGACGGAGAAAGAGCAGGGCAGCTCATATGGCTTTGCCGTCAACAAGGGACAGAATTCGGAGCTCCTGACCGCGTTCAACTCCGGGCTCGCAGAGCTTCGCTCGAGCGGTGACTACCAGGGCATTCTCGATACCTATCTCAAGGAGCCCGCACCGGTCTCCGATACCGGATTTTTCGGCCTCCTCAGCGACAGCATGCCGGCACTCATGAAAGGCCTCGGACTCACCCTCCTCGCGACCGGGCTGTCCATTCTGATCGCCCTCGTCCTCGGTGTGGTCCTTGGGTTCTTCAAGGTCTCACCGTTCGTCGTGCTGCGGGCGATCGCCACGACATATGTCAGCATCTTTCGAGGCACCCCACTGCTCGTGCAGGCATTCTTCTTCTACTTCGGGCTGCCGCAGCTGACCGGACAATCCATCGACGTGCTCACGGCCGGTGTGCTCACCTTGAGCCTCAACGCCGGTGCATACATGACCGAAATCGTGCGGGGCGGCATCCAATCCGTCGACCCGGGCCAGACCGAAGCCGGACGCAGCCTGGGACTGGGATACATCACGACCATGCGCCGCGTTGTGCTGCCGCAGGCCGTGAAGATCATGACTCCCTCGTTCATCAACCAATTCGTGATGACCCTCAAGGACACCTCGCTCCTGGCGGTGATCGGCTTCGCGGAACTCACCTACCAGGGACAGCAGATCTACGCAGCCAACTTCCGCACGGGTGAAACGCTGCTGATCGTGGCGGCCCTCTACTTCGTGGTCATCACCATTCTCACCACGCTCTCCAACAAGCTCGACAAAAGGTTCAACAAATGAGCACGATCAGCACCAGCAAGATCAGCGTCACCGGTCTTCGTAAGTCCTTTGGCTCCAACGAAGTACTCAAGGGGCTCGACGTTGAAATCATGGAGGG
>NZ_JPRS01000021.1 GCF_000738085.1 Cryobacterium sp. MLB-32 | reverse complement strand
CGCTGATGCGTCTCTCCTCTTGGTTAACTTCGTGGCTACAACAAGCCGGCGGATACCGGCTGGGGACGAAGAGAGGAAAATCACGAGCATTCGGTCGAGCTCACTTGCTCAACCAACCACACGGCACCCTGGCTGCCTTCGACCTCTGGAAACCAGCGAGCGACGACGGAGTGCTAACTACCCGGTAACCTTTATGAAGCGGTCAAGCGCGGGTGGGAGATTCTCCACTTTCGTACCGAGACTGATGTCTCGGAACCGACATAACTCTAGCAGAGGATGGCAGTGAGTACCAATTACGACGAAGAGACCGCCCAAGCAACACGGGACATCGCGGATGTGGGAGCGGTGGAGATCATCACCACGGCGGCAGTACACCTGCTGAGCGCCGCGGCCGTGAAGGTCGGACTGGCCGATGACCCGAGCACGCAGACCGACCTGGACGAGGCTCGCAAGCTCATCACCGCCCTCGCCGGTTTGGTGACGGCAGCGGCTCCCGAAATCTCCGACATGCACGCCCGCAGCCTGCGGGATGGCCTGCGCTCGGTTCAGCTCGCCTTCCGCGAGGCATCCACCATCCCCGACCCGATCGGCGAGGGCCCGGGCGAGAAGTACACCGGTCCGGTCAACTAGCCCGGTGGACCTTCGCCTTCTCATCCCGTTCCGACGCGACGCCAAACTCGCGCAGATGGCCACTCCCGAGAGACGACGGATCTTCTACGTTCTCTTCATCGGCTATTTCGTGGCCCTCGTGCTGTCGTTCACGATTCTGCCGGGCCCGTGGGTCTGGTTCGTGCTGATCGGCGACTTCGCCGCCCTCACGATCCTGGGCAACTACTGGGCCAAGACGGATGCCGCGGGAGACTCCCGCCGCTAGCGCGGGAGTCCCCCGGTCGGGCCCCGCGAGCCGAGTCTGAGAGTCGGCTCGCGGGGCCCGTGTCTCGACCAGCTCGACAACCGACGCCGTAGACGGCGTTCCTCGACCAGCGGGAGGGTTCAGGTTTGGCAGCGGGGCCTCGAGACACGCCGTAGACGGCGTTCCTCGACCAGCGGGATGGTTCAGGTCTGGCAGCGGGGACACCAGTAGGTGTCCCGAAGCTCCAGCTCGGTGCGGCCGATCTGTGATCGGCGGATTCGAGCGCCGCAGCGTCGACAGGGCTGGGCATTACGGGAGTAGACCCAGAGCCGGGCACCGCGTCGGGTGTTGCCGGTCGTGGTGCGTTCGACCCGGTCTCGATTGGCCATGATCAGGCGATGGGCCAGGCTTACCAGCGCGGGCACATCCGCCACCTCGCCGGTGGGTCGGGTGGGCAGGAGCCCGCGCAGGAAGCAGAGTTCGTTCACGTACACGTTGCCGAGGCCGGCGAGGTTTCTCTGGTCGGCCAGCGCCACGGCCACCGGAACCTCCGGCCGCTCCGTCAACCGCCGCACGGCTTCGGCGGCGTCCCAGTCGGCGCCGAGCAGGTCTGGTCCCAGATAGCCGAGCTCGGCGGCCTCCGTAGCGAGAGGCATCAGTTCGAGCACGCCCAGATCGAACCCCACGGCAGTCCAGTCCGCCGTTCGCAGCACGATCCTGGCCTGAAATGCCGGCCGCTGCCAGGCCGTGCCGGGCCGATAGAGGTGCCAGGAGCCCTCCATTTTCAGATGGGAGTGCACGCTGACACTGTCCGTGCGCATCAGCAGATGCTTTCCGCGACTGGCGACGACGCGCACGGTCTCCCCCGTGAGGTCGACGGTGGCGAATTCCGGCACACGGATATCGCAGCCGACGATGACGGTTCCACTCAGGGCTGCGTCGAGCGCGTGAGCCTCCCGGTAGACGGTGTCACCCTCAGGCACTCAGCCTCAGCCCCTTGGGGGTGAGCGTGAACCCGGCGCGCTGCAGCTGGGTGCCGACGACGGTGCCGATCACAAACACACCATCGACGGTTTCCACGGCGACCTTGTCGATGCGGCCGGCCGTCACCACGTCCGCGAGGCTCGTGGCCGCCTTCGCCAGAACCTCATCGTCGACCGAATACGACAGCACGGTTTTGCCGCCGCGTTCGATGTAGAGCACGAGCACGCCGTCCACGAGAACCACGACGGCACCGGACTTGCGCCCGGGGCGATGGCCGGTGCCCTCGGCGAGGGGCGGCCAGGGCAATACGGCTCCGTACGGATTGGCGGGGTCGGTGGCCGCGAGGGTGAGGGCCACCGGATGCCGCCGACCGGCGCCCTCCGAGGAGGCCGCGAAGGACCGCAGCCGGTCGATGGTGCCGCCGCCCGCGAACTGCGCGGCGCCGAGTCCGTCGATGAAGTAGCCGCGGCGGCAGCGTCCGGTCTCTTCGAAGCCGCTGAGGGTGCGATACACGAGGGCGAATCCGCCGACGATGCCCTCCGCCTGCACGGCGCCCCGCGTGACGACGCCGTACCGTTCGAGCAGGGTTTCCCCGAGGGCATGGGCCCGCCGGGTGGCCACGGTGTCGGCGAGCGGAAGGATCGACCACCGCCCGGACACGGTGGGCGGGCCGCCACGGGTGGGCAGCGCGGAGCGCGGCACGGAGCCGCCCCGGTGCATCCGTGCGCGAGGCGCCGAGCGGCTGGGTTTGTGGGAGGGTCGACCGCCGTTCAGGCGGGAGCGCATCGGGGCGAAGGTATCGTTGCTGATCAGCCCGGCCCAGACCAGGTCCCAGAGCGCGTCGACCAGCTCGGAATCCACTTTATTGCCCACGGCATCGGAGAGCTGGCGGAAGAAATAGCCGCCTCCACCGCCCAGGGTCGCGAGAACCTCCTGCTGCAGTGGCGTGAGGTCCCGGTCGAGCGGCGGCGGAAGGGTCAGCGGCGCCGTTTCGGCCAGGTGAAGACTGATCCACCCGTCATTCCCGGCGAGGGAGCCCGCTCCTGCCCAAATCACCTCGCCCGCGTTCGTCAGCTCATCGAGCATGCCCGGCAGATAGCCCTCGATGCGGGCCGGCAGGATGAGCGATTCCCAGGCCGAGGCGGGGATGCGTGCGCCTTCAAGTTGTTCGATCACGGCGGCCACTCCGTCGACTCCGCGCAGTCGCCCGCCCACGTGCTGCCACTCCGGCAGGAAGCGGGCCATGGTGACCTGATCGACGGGTTCGACCTCGTGGCGGAGGGCAGCGAGCGAACGCCGGCGCAGTCGGCGCAGCACCTCGGCGTCGCACCACTCGCTGCCGGTGCCGTTGGGTCGAAACTCGCCCTCCACAATGCGCCGGGAATCGGCGAGCCGCCGCAGTGCCTGCTGCATGACCGCCGTACCAAGGCCGAAACGCTCCGCCGCCGCCTCTGTCGTGAACGGACCGTGCGTGCGGGCGTAGCGGCTCACGAGGTCACCAAGCGGATCCGCGACGCCCTCGCTGAAGATGCGCGGGAGGCCGAGCGGAAGCGGTACCCCGAGGGCGTCTCGCAATCGACTTGCATCCTCGATCACCGCCCACCAGTCGCGGCCCGCGAAGCTCACGCTCACCGCCCGTTTCGCCTCGACAAGAGCGGCGAGGTGCCCGACCAGCTCGGATTCCACGCCCTCCGACAGGCGCGGGCCGAACTCGTCGAGGGTGAGCGGGCCCAGCCCTCGCATCAGGTCAAAAACGCCCTCCAGGCCCCGTGCCCGCCGGTCGGGCGCGAGACGCTGCAGTTCCTGATCGGTGGCATCAATCACCACGGGGTCGAGAAGTTCGCGCAGTTCGACCCGCCCGAGCAACTCGGCCAGCAGGCTCGAATCGATCGACAGGGCCGTCGCACGCCGCTCGGCGAGCGGCGTGTCCCCCTCATACATGAACGCGGCTACGTAGCCGAACAGCAGGGTGCTCGCGAACGGACTCGCGGCATCCGTGTGCACCTCCATCAGGCGGATCGCCCGTGATTCGATCTGCTTCGCCAGCCGGGCCAGCGCCGGCAGGTCGTAGACGTCTTGCAGGCACTCGCGCACGGTCTCGAGGATGATGGGGAACGTCGGGTACTCGCGGGCCACGTCGAGCAGTTGCGCGGCCTTCTGCCGCTGTTGCCAGAGCGGCGAGCGGGAGCCGGGGTTGTAGCGCGGCAGGAGCAGCGCCCGGGCGGCGCACTCGCGAAAGCGGGAGGCGAACAGGGCGGAACCCCCCACCTGTTCCGTGACGATCTGCTCGAGCTCGTCGGGGTCGAAGACGAAGAGGTCGGCGCCGGGCGGTTCGGCTCCCGTGTCGGGGATGCGCACGACGATGCCATCATCGCTCGCCACGCAGTTGCCGTCGAGGCCGAACTGCTCTCGCACCCGTGCTCCCACGGCAAGGGCCCACGGCGCATGAACCTGCATACCGTACGGGGAATGGAGGATGACCCGCCAGTCGCCGAGTTCGTCGGTGAACCGTTCGATCACCAGGGTGCGATCGGTCGGCAGGTGCCGGGTGGCCGCGCGTTGCTCGTTCAGGAAGGCGAGCAGGTTGGTGATCGCCCGCTCGCCGAGGCCGGCGTCGGCGCAGCGCGCGCGGGCGGCGTCGCCGGACAGCGCGGAGACCTCGCGAACAAACACTCCAATGGCTTCGCCGAGTTCGGCGGGGCGGCCCTGCCCGTCGCCCTTCCAGAACGGCAGGCGGCCGGGTTCCCCGAATGCCGGGAGCACGAGCACGCGGTCGTGGGTGATCTCCTGGATGCGCCAGCTCGTGGTGCCGAGCGCGAAGACGTCGCCCACCCGGGACTCGTAGACCATTTCTTCGTCGAGTTCACCGACGCGTTTGCCGCCCACCGCATCACCGCCCACCATGAAGACGCCGAAAAGCCCGCGATCAGGAATCGTGCCACCGCTGGTCACGGCCAACCGTTGCGCCCCCGGGCGTCCGGAGAGCGTACCGGCCACCCGGTCCCAAATGATGCGCGGGCGCAGCTCGGCGAATTGGTCTGAGGGATACCGGCCGGCGAGCAGATCGAGGGTGGCCTCGTAGGCGGAGCGCGGCAGGCTCGCGAAGGGCGCGCTGCGGCGCAGGGTCTCGAACCACTCCTCCACGTCGATCTCGTCGAGCGCGACGGCCGCCACGGTCTGCTGGGCGAGGATGTCCAGTGGGTTGGTGGGCACCCGCA
The DNA here is from genome assembly GCF_000738085.1 of Cryobacterium sp. MLB-32. Taxonomy (GTDB): domain Bacteria; phylum Actinomycetota; class Actinomycetes; order Actinomycetales; family Microbacteriaceae; genus Cryobacterium. The sequence continues at coordinate 37,714 of NZ_JPRS01000021.1, read as the reverse complement.
AGGATTCGATCTGACCGGTCAACATGCGTTCGGCCGTGACGGCGGCGTGGATGAGGTCGGCCCGGTGCTTGGGGTAGATCACCCCACGGGAGATCTCCCCCACCTGGTGGCCGGCTCGCCCCACGCGCTGCAGCGCGCTGGCCACCGACGGTGGGGACTCCACCTGCACCACGAGATCGACGGCGCCCATGTCGATGCCGAGTTCGAGGGTGGAGGTGGCGACAACGCACCGCAGCCGCCCTGCCTTGAGGTCGTCTTCGATCAGGGCACGCTGTTCCTTGCTCACCGAGCCGTGGTGCGCGCGCGCGAGCACGGCCTCGGCACCTGCGGTCTGGCCGCTGGCCCCGAGCAACTCGGCCGGCGGCCTCGGGCGCGGAGCGGATGCCGAGGTCACGTCGCCGTCGACCTCCGCCGCATCCGCCAGCCGTTCCGCGTAGATCTCGTTGAACCGGGCGGTGAGACGTTCGGTGAGACGCCGCGAATTGGCGAACACGATGGACGAGGAGTGCGCGAGCACCTCATCGACGATGGCCTCTTCGACGTGCGGCCAGATCGACCCGGTCTGCGCCGACGATGCCGAGGTCGACCCCTCGCGCGGCGCCACCGGGCCCAGCTGGCTCATATCGTCGACCGGCACGACAACCCGCAGGTCGAACCGCTTCGGCGCGGGCGGCGCCACAATCTGCACGGGAGCGCTGCCGCCCAAGAACCGTGCCACCTCGCTGTGCGGGCGTACCGTGGCCGACAGGCCGATGCGCTGGGCCGGCTTGGCGAGCAGCGCGTCGAGCCGCTCCAGGGACACGGCGAGATGGGCGCCCCGCTTGCTCGCCGCCACGGCATGCACCTCGTCGATGATGACCGTGTCCACCCCGCGCAGGGATTCCCGTGCGGCCGAGGTGAGCAGGAGGAACAGGGACTCAGGAGTCGTGATGAGGATATCGGGCGGGGACTTCACGAGGGTTCGGCGTTCGGCGGCGGGTGTGTCGCCCGAACGCACGCCCACGGTTACCTGCGGCGCCGGGAGCCCCAGTCGCTCCGCGGCCCGGGTGATTCCCACGAGCGGGGCTCGCAGGTTGCGCTCCACGTCGACCCCGAGGGCCTTGAGCGGTGAGATGTACAGCACCCGCGTCGACGGGACAGCGGCCGGCACGGCGGCGGGCTCGTTGGCCCGCGCCGCGAGCCGGTCGATGGCCCACAGAAACGCGGCGAGTGTTTTGCCTGAGCCGGTGGGCGCCACCACGAGGGCGTGCGCTCCACCCGAGACGGCTTGCCAGGCGCCGAGCTGCGCCGCGGTGGGCGCCGCGAAGGCCTCGTCGAACCACGCCCGGGTCGCGGGCGAAAACCGATCAAGCACCGTCATGGTTCTATTCTGGCTCCACCCACTGTCAGACAGACGCGACGAGCTGCACCCGCAGCGAATCGACGCCCGTGGCGATCAGATCGTTCTCGGACCAGCGTGTGGCCAGACGGGCGAGCGTCGCGTCGAGTTCGGCCTGGGTGAGACCGTCGATCAACTCGAGGCGCACGATGAGTTCGGGTCCGCTCAACAGGGCGCCGGGATCCCCCGCCACGAGTTGCACGCCGAGCACGGATAGCTCCGTGGCTACGGATGCCTCAAACGCCGCCCGTACCGGCACGCTCGCGTAACTCGGCGTCCACGGCACGGATTGGGCGATGGCCCACAGGGCCGGGCGCCGAATGACGTACTCGGTCGGCGACATCGGGTCGAGCACGACGAGGTCCGTGTTCTCCTGTGCTGCAGCGAGGGCCACCCGCACGGCGTCCGCCGGCACCGGACGAGCGTCAGGATTCCAGGCCGTCATGGCGGCGGTGGAGGTGAAAGCGGGCAGCACATTCCGCCCGTCGGGGCCGGCAACCGTGATAATCGACAGTTCCTGAGTCTTGTCGATCGTCACGCCGCGCTCATTCTCGCCGGCCTCGCCGAGAGCGGTGACGAGCGGTATCAGGAGCCGGGACACTCGGATGGCCTCGACGACACCTTCTTCGCCGGCTTCGCGCGCGTGGAAGAGGCGCAGGGCGGCGATCAGGGCCTCGGGGGCCAACCCGTCGTCATCCGCGCTCTCATTCGTTTCAAAGGCGCGCCCGGCCCAGGGCTGGCCGGCGGAATCGGTACCACCCGGACCGACAGACTCGCCAGAGCCCTCCGGTCCGCCCGGCCGGCCGGTGGAACCGAGGTTACGAGCCCGAGACATCCAGGGCCTCGGCGAGGGTGAAGGCGCCGGCGTACAGTGCCTTTCCGACGATGGCGCCTTCGAGGCCCAGCGGCACGAGCTCGCGCAGCGCGATCAGGTCATCGAGACTCGACACGCCACCCGAGGCGATCACCGGTCGGCGGGTCTTGTCGAGGATCTGGCGCAGGAGGTCAATGTTCGGCCCCTGCAGGGTGCCGTCCTTGGTGACGTCGGTCACGACATAACGGGGGCAGCCGGCGGCCTCAAGACGCTCGAGAACCTGCCAGAGGTCGCCGCCGTCCTTGGTCCAGCCACGAGCGGCGAGGGTCGTGCCACGCACGTCGAGTCCCACGGCCACGGCCTCGCCGTACTGGGCGATGACGCTCGCGGCCCATTCAGGGTTTTCGAGGGCAGCGGTGCCGAGGTTGATGCGTTCGACGCCCGTGCTCAAGGCGGCCTCGAGTGACTCGTCGTCGCGGATTCCGCCCGACAGCTCGATGTTGACGCCCTTCACCTGGCGAATGACCTTCTTGATCACGCTCGTGTTGTTTCCCCGGCCGAAAGCGGCATCGAGGTCAACGAGGTGAATCCACTCCGCGCCCTGACGAACCCAATCCGCGGCGGCGTCATCGGGCGTTCCGTAATTCGTCTCGGTTCCGGCGCGCCCCTGGGTCAGGCGCACGGCCTTGCCGTCGGCGACGTCGACGGCCGGCAAAAGCACGAGACGGGGGGTCTTGTTGAACTCACTCATGGATTTCCTCGATTGTGTGACAAAGATGTGGTCTGAAGACTGGGCGGGTGAACGAGGCCTAGTTCTTCAGGGTGGCGAGCCAGTTCGACAGCAGGCGAATGCCCGCCTCCCCGGACTTCTCCGGATGGAACTGAGTGGCCGAGAGCGGCCCGTTTTCGACCGCCGCAAGGAAAGGCGCGCCGTGCTCCGCCCACGTGAGACGCGGTTGCGGGAACGGCGGCTGCACGTCGAGGGTCCACGACTGGGCGGCGTACGAGTGCACGAAGTAGAACCGTTCCTCTTCGATGCCCCGGAACAACTGCGATGCCGGATCGGCCGTGACCGTGTTCCACCCCATGTGCGGCAGCACCGGAGCCGGGAGCTCGGTAACGCTGCCGGGCCATTCGCCGAGTCCCGCGGTATCGACGCCGCGCTCGACACCGTCTTCGAAGAGCACCTGCATCCCGACGCAGATCCCCAACACGGGGCGCCCACCCGCGAGACGTCGGTCCACGATCTCATCGCCACGCACGGACTTCAGCGCGGTCATGACCGCGCTGAAGGCACCCACACCGGGCACCACGAGCCCGTCGGCCTCGAGGGCCAGCGTGCGATCGTGGGTCAGCGTGACGTCGGCGCCGGCCAATTCCAGGGCCTTGACGGCCGAGTGAACGTTGCCCGTTCCGTAGTCGAAGACGACGACGCGCGTCACAGAGCGCCCTTCGTGGACGGGACACCGGTCACGAGCGGGTCAAGCGCCTTGGCGAGACGGAAGGCCCGGGCGAAGGCCTTGAACTCGGCCTCGGCGATGTGGTGCGGGTCTCGGCCGCCCAGCACGGTCACGTGCACCGTGAGACCGGCGTTGAAGGCAATTGCCTCGAAGACGTGGCGCACCATCGAGCCGGTGAAGTGCCCGCCGATCAGGTGGAACTCAAAGCCGGCTGGTTCACCGGTGTGCACGAGATACGGTCGACCGGACACGTCAACGACCGCCTGGGCGAGAGCCTCATCGAGCGGAACCAGGGCGTCACCGTACCGGGCAATTCCGGACTTATCGCCCAGGGCCTGCTTAATGGCCTGACCGAGTACGATGCCCACGTCTTCGACCGTGTGATGAACGTCGATTTCGATGTCACCGTGCGCGCGAACGGTCAGGTCGGTCAGCGAGTGCTTCGCAAATGCTGTCAGCAGGTGGTCGAAGAACGGCACCGTGGTGTGAATGTCACTCACCCCGGTTCCATCCAGGTTGAGCGACAGCTCTATGCTCGACTCGCTGGTCTCGCGCTGCAGGTGGGCGATGCGCGGCGCGGCCGGCGTTGACGAAGAGCTCATGACCCTAGTTTATTCGGCTTCGGCCCCGGTCGCCCCACCGAGGCGTTCCAGAGCAGCCAAAAATGCCGTCGTCTCGGCGCGCGTACCCGCCGTCACCCTCAGGTGACCGGCGATTCCGATGTCGCGAATCAGGATCCCTTCTGCCAGGAGCGCCTCAAACGTGGCGTGCGGGTCCGCAACGCCGCCGAAAAGAACGAAGTTGCTTCCGCTGTCGTGCGGCGTGTAGCCGAGGCGCGTCAGCTCCGTCACCAGACGGTCGCGCTGCCCGCGGATATCGTCGACCATGGCGAGCATCTCGTCGGTGTGCCCCAGCGCCGCATTCGCGGCCGCCTGGGTCAGCGCGGAGAGGTGGTACGGAAGGCGAACGAGCCGCAGGGCGTCGGTGACGGCGGGATCGGCGGCGAGATAGCCCACGCGCGCACCGGCAAAGGCGAAGGCCTTGCTCATGGTGCGAGACACGAGCAGGCGCTCACGCCCCGGCAGGAGGGTAAGCGCGCTCGGTGTGCCGACCGGGCTGAATTCGGCGTAGGCCTCGTCGACGACGACAATTCCCGTGCTCGCCTCGTAGACGGCTTCAATCGTCTCAAGCGACAGCGGCGTACCGGTGGGGTTGTTCGGCGAGCACAGGAAGACGAGGTCGGGCGTGGTGCGCGTGACCCAGTCGGCGGCGGTTTCCGGTGAGAGCCGGTAGTCGGCATCCCGATCTCCGGCGATCCACGCTGTCCCGGTGCCTGACGCGAGGATCGAGTACATCGAATACGTGGGCGCGAACCCGAGCAGCGAACGGCCCGGCCCGCCGAAGGCCTGCAGCACCTGCTGAAGCACCTCGTTGGAGCCATTCCCTGCCCAGATGTTGTCGAGGGTGAGCCCGTGACCCAGATAGGCGGCGAGTCGTTCGCGCAGCTCGGTGAACTCCCGGTCGGGGTAGCGATTCACGGTGAGCACGGCCTGAGCAAGCGCGCGCACGATATCGAGTGCCACCGGCTCGGGGATGGGGTGGGTGTTCTCGTTGACATTGAGAGCAACCGGCACGTGCAGCTGCGGGGCTCCATAGGGAATTTGACCACGCAGGTCATCGCGCAGGGGAAGATCGCTGAGACTAATCACTCTCCCATGCTACGGCCGTGCGGCGGCGGCGATCGCTCTGCCGCCTCGTGTTACTAGTAGCCGGCGGGGAGGGCGAGGCGTTGGCCGGGCTGCACTGAGTCAGTCGACAGTTGGTTCAGGCTGATGATGTCGACGATGACATCGCGGGGGTCCGCTGTGGGCGCGATGCTCTGGGCCACGTCCCAGAGGGACTCCCCCGAAGACACCGTCACGTACGTGAACGACACGAGCTCCGTGCGCAGGGCACCGTCGCCCGCACCGTTGGCGGGACCGGCAGCGAAGGCGCCGCCGCCATTCAGGGCCAGGACAATCGCGGCGGCGACGAGGGGGGACGCCACCAGAGCCATGAGTACGACCCGTCCGCGTCGGGTCAGGCGAATTCGCGGGGTTGCCATCGTGGTGCTCGTGATTACGCTCATGTTGAACCTCCAGGTGTGAGTCGTGCAGTTCCGCATTCGGCTCTCGGCCGGGAGAACCGAATGCGAAACTATGTTCCGAATGTATCTTCGAATATTCGAACAATCAACCCTTTATGCGCCTTTTCCCAGAAAATATTCGCGACATGCTCGAATAGATGTTTGTGACGAGCGTGCAAACTGGATAAAGTTTCGATAGAGGATTTGTTCTTTTCCCACCTCACCAGACACCACCGACATTCCCGCGGAGCGGCGCATTTAGCACCACACCGGGACCGACTCGAGGAGCAACAACGTGACGAAAGACACCAGCGGTTCCCAGGACAAGGGCGGCACCAGGCGCCGCAAGAGCCTGAGCGAACGACAACTCGCCATTCTCGATGTGATTCAGCGGTCGGTGAGCCAGCGCGGGTATCCGCCGAGCATGCGGGAGATCGGCGACGCTGTCGGTCTCGCCTCGCTGTCCAGCGTCACCCACCAGCTCAACCAGCTCGAGCTGAGCGGTTACCTGCGGCGGGATCCGAATCGTCCCCGCGCACTGGAGGTGCTCATTGAGGTTCCCCGTGCCGCTGACGATCCGGGAGTGCGCGACGGCGAGACCTTCCACAGCCCCATGCAGGTCGGCGACGCGGCCATGGTTCCCCTCGTCGGGCGCATCGCGGCCGGCGTTCCGATCATGGCCGAGCAGCAGATCGACGAGATCTTTCCGCTTCCCCGTCAGCTCGTGGGCAAGGGCGAACTCTTCATGCTGAAGGTCATCGGCGAGTCGATGATCGACGCTGCCATCTGCGACGGGGACTGGGTCGTCATCCGTCAGCAGAAGACCGCCGAGAACGGCGAGATCGTCGCCGCAATGCTCGATGGCGAGGCGACCGTGAAGGTATTCCGTCAGCGTGACGGGCACACGTGGCTGCTCCCCCGCAACACGAATTTTGAGCCCATCGTCGGTGACTTCGCCGAGATTCTCGGCAAGGTCGTGGCTGTCCTGCGTTCTGTCTAGACGCGAGCGCACGCGCCGGGTCTTGGGTCCGCAGAAATGACCCTCCAACGGGGACTTGTTCTGGAAGCCGTGCATCTGTTTTTTTCTGGGAGATTGGCTCTAATCAGCCAGTCCTGACGTATTGTCAGTACTGAGCCGCCGAACACTGTTATCTCCGTTCTGCGAACCATGGCGTTCAGGCGCCACCACGCAAGCAGGGAAACAGATGTCCGAGACGGCCTCGCCGCACAGCCCCACGTCAAGCGAACCCCACGCTCCGGCACCGGCCTCCGACCTGGCTCGCCCCGCTCACTTCAAGCGTTTCTACCTGTCGGTGACGACCAAATACGTGATCGCCGTCACGTTCGCGGTGCTCTGGACGTCGATTGCGGTATGGCTGAGCCAGCCTGGATCGACGATCTCACGACCTCGTTCGGAGCGCCCGCCGCCTGGATCATCGTGTCGCTCGTGGCCTATCTGCCTGGGTATGTGGTGGCCCTCATGGCCATGTCGCTCATCCTCGATCGACAGCCGCCCCTTCGGGTTCTCGATCCGACCAGCCCGCTGACGATCATTGTCGCCGCCCGCAATGAGCAGGGCGGAATCGCGGAGACCATCCGGTGCCTCGCGCGAACGGACTACGCCGGACCCGTGCGCGTCATCCTGGCCGACAACGGTTCAACCGACGACACGGCGCGATTCGCCCAGATCGCGGCCACCGAGGTCGGCATTAACCTGACGATCGTGCGGGAGGAACGCGCCGGCAAGTCGAACGCCCTCAACACAGCCCTCACGCACGTGACGACGGAATACGTCATCACGGTGGATGCCGACACCCTTCTGCATCGGGACGCCCTGCGTCGCCTGATTTCCCGGCTGGAGTCCGCTCCGCCGAACACGGTGGCCGTGGCCGGAACGGTTCTCGTTCGCAATTCACGCACGAACCTGCTCACCCGCATGCAGGAGTGGGACTACTACCTCGGCATTGCCGGGGTGAAGCGCATGCAGGGTCTCTTCCAGTCCACGCTGGTGGCCCAGGGCGCCTTCTCCGTCTACCTCACCGAGAGAGTGCGTGACATCGGCGGCTGGCCCGACGCCATCGGCGAAGACATCGTGATGACCTGGAAACTGCTCGAGCAGGGCGACCGGGTGATCTTCGAGCCCACCGCGGTGGCGTTCACCGATGCCCCGGGCGCCCTGAAACACTTCATGCGCCAGCGTGCCCGTTGGGCCCGGGGCATGCTGGAAGGCATCCGCGCCGTTCCGCCGTGGCGCCAGACGCGCAAGCTCGCCGGTCTGATCGCCGGAATCAACCTCCTCATCCCCCTGCTGGACATCGGCTATGCCCTCATCTGGCTTCCGGGACTCGTGCTTTTTGTCTTCTTCGGCGACCCGACGATCGTCTCGTTATGGGCCCTCACCGTGATTCCCGCAACCCTGATCATTTACGGCGGGTTGCGTCACTACCAACGCACCCGAGTGTTCGGCCCGCTGGGCCTCTTCGTGCGGAAAAACCTCCGCGGCTATCTCTTGTTCCTGCTCGTCTACCAGGTCTTCTGTTCGATCGCCTCGCTCGTCGGATACGCGCAGTTCCTCGGAGGGACCGCCCGTCGCTGGAAATAGCGGCGGTCCCCCGTCGTCGTCGGCTACGCGTTGACCGCTGCCCCGATGCGTTCGCGCACGATGCGCGTGGCCTCGAGCATGTTCTGCAGCGACTCCACGGTCTCCGCGTACCCGCGCGTCTTGAGTCCGCAGTCCGGGTTCACCCATACCTGACGCGCAGGGATCGCCCCCACCGCTGTCTCCAGGAGTTCGGTGATTTCCGCGACGCCCGGCACCCGCGGGGAATGGATGTCCCATACCCCCGGACCGATTCCATGGTCGAATCCGCCAGCCTCGATGTCATGCACGACGTCCATGCGCGACCGCGCCGCCTCGATACTCGTGACGTCGGCGTCCAGATTCGCGATGGCCTCGAGAACAACGCCGAACTCTGAGTAGCACAGGTGAGTGTGAATCTGCGTCGTGTCGGCGACGCCGGCCGTGGCAAGGCGGAAGGATCCGACCGACCAATCGAGGTACTCGGCGTGGTCCTTCGTCTTCAGCGGAAGCAACTCGCGCAGGGCGGGCTCATCGACCTGCACGATGCCGATTCCCGCGGCCTCCAGATCCCCGATCTCGTCGCGCAGGGCGAGGGCTACCTGGCGGGCGGTCTCGCCCAGGGGCTGATCGTCACGAACGAACGACCACGCGAGGATGGTGACCGGTCCGGTCAGCATGCCCTTGACCGGCTTCGCGGTCAGCCCCTGGGTGTAGCTCGACCACTCCACGGTGATCGGCTTCGGACGCGACACATCGCCCCAGAGAATCGACGGCCGCGTGCAGCGGCTGCCGTAGGACTGCACCCAGCCGTTCTCGGTGACGGCGAAACCATCGAGATTCTCCGCGAAATACTGCACCATGTCGTTGCGCTCCGGCTCGCCGTGCACGAGGACGTCCAGCCCGATCTCTTCCTGAAGCTCAACGACGCGGGCGATCTCCGCTTGCATCAGGGTGCGGTACTCGTGCTCGGTCACGGTGCCCTGGAGAAAACGGGCACGAGCCCGGCGGATGTCCGGGGTCTGCGGGAACGAGCCGATGGTCGTCGTCGGGAGCAGCGGCAATCCCAACGCCGCCTCCTGGGCCTTCAGCCGGATGGCGTACTCACCGCGGGAGAAGTCAGCGTCTGTCAACGCTGCGGCGCGCCCGCGCACGGCCCCGTCACGCACGCCCGGGGCAGCCTGGCGGGTCGCGAGGGCGGCATCCGCTGCGCCCAGCTCCTGCTCGACGGCCCCGGCGCCCAGCAGGAGGCCCCGGGCCAGCGTGTGCACCTGACCGACCTTCTGGTCGGCGAAGGCGAGCCAGCTGCTGAGGGGCTCTCCGAGCGACGATTCGTCGGCGACATCGTGCGGAACGTGCAGCAGCGATGTGGACGTGGAGACGGCCACGGTTGGCGACAGCTCTCGCAGGGCCACCGCTCGGTCGAGTGCCGCGCCCAGGTCACCGCGCCAGATGTTGTGGCCATCGATCACGCCGGCCACCAGAACCTTGTCGGCCAGGCCCGGGGTTGGTTCGGGCACGGTTCCCCGCACCAGGTCGAGCCCGATTGCCTCCACCGGCGTGGCGGCGAGCACCGGGAGGGCGTCATCGAGGCTGCCGTAAGGCGCGGCGACGAAAATGGCCGGGCGACGTGCCAACCGGCCCAGTGCGGCGTAGGCCCATGCCAGGGCCTGAAGGGTGTCCTCCCGCGGAACGTCACTGCTCTCGCTCACGAGCCCGGGCTCGTCCAGTTGCACCCAGAGGGCACCGACGGCCGCGAGGCGGTCCAGCAACGCGGCATACACGGGCAGAAGGTCGTCAAGGCGGGAGAGGGGCTCGAAACCCGCGGGAGCCTCATCACTCGCCTTGCTCAACAGCAGGAAGGTGAGCGGGCCGACGATGACGGGCCTCGTGATGAATCCCGCCTCCTTCGCCTCCACGAATTCACGCACGATGCGGTCACTGGCGAGTGAGAACACGGTCTCCGGGCCGATCTCGGGAACGAGGTAGTGGTAATTGGAATCGAACCACTTGGTCATTTCAAGCGGGAGGTTGTCGCCTTCGCCGCGTGCGAGCGTGAAATAACCCGCGAGGTCGATCCGGCCATCGGCGCCCACCAGGGCAGCGAAACGAGCGGGAACGGCGCCCACGGTTACGGCGGTGTCGAGCACCTGATCGTAAAAGGAGAAGGACTCGGGAATGGCCGAGTCCGTGCGCCCCAGTCCGAGCTGCGCGAGACGCTCTCGCGTGGCGCCGCGGAGCTGGGCAGCGGTTGTTTCCAGTTCGGCGGCGGTGATCGACCCGGCCCAGAACGCCTCGACGGCCTTCTTCAGCTCACGGCGGCGCCCGATGCGCGGGTAACCCAGGATGGTGCCGGACGGAAACTCTGCGGTGGTGGTCATGCTGATTCCCTGACGTTGTGGGCCGCGGAGTGCGCGGCGGGGTGGATGGAAGCGGGGGAACGGTGGCTGGTGGCTGTGGGGAGGGCGCCGCAGCGACGCAGCACCTCGAGCACGGTTTCATGCTGGTTGAAGGCGTACAGGTGCACGCCGGGAGCGCCGCCGGCGAGCACGTCCGCGGCGAGCCGCGCGGCGTGCTCGATGCCGATCTCACGCTGGCCTTCGATTGTCGGTTCAACCTCGAGGCTGATCGACAACTCGGACGGGAGCGGCTCGCCGGAGAGCTCGAGGATACGGCGCAGCCGACCCGGGCTGGTCACGGGCATGATGCCCGGGAGGATGGGGAACTCCACTCCGGCCTGGCGGGCGCGCTGGCTGAAACACAGGAAATCGTCCGCGTGGAAGAACAGCTGGGTGATCGCGAGGTTCGCGCCGGCGGCCTGCTTGGCCAGGAGGGTGTCGATGTCCTGCGTCGTGGACCGCGACCGCGGGTGTCCGTTCGGGAATGCCGCAACGGCGATCCGCACCTTCACCGGTTCGGTCTTGACGCTGCGGGCGTCGGGAAGGCCGGGAATCACGGTCTCGCGATACGGCACGCGCTCGGTCTGCACACCGTGGATGAGCTGCACCAGTTCGGCGGCGCTGTGCAGATCGCCGAGGAAAGACTCGCCCTCCACGGCCCCCTGCGGCGGGTCTCCGCGCAGGGCGAGGAAGCTGCGGATTCCGACATCGAGGAATTCCCGGATCAACACGCTCGCTTCGGCGTGTGAGGACCCCACACAGGTGAGATGGGCCATCGGGTCCACGTCGGTGTGCGCGAGGATGTAGCGCAGCAGGTCGAGTGACGACGTGCGGCTCGACCCATTGGCCCCGTAGGTCACGGACAGGAATTCGGGTCCGGCGGCGGCCAGGTGATCGATGGTGGTGTGCAACGCGGTCGCGGCGGCATCCGTCTTCGGCGGATAGAGCTCGAACGAGAACGGCACGCCGGTGGTCGCGCTCGTGGGGCTCGTTCGCGTCTCGGTCATGGTCTCCTCATTCGGCAGAAGCGGTGTGCAGTGCGGCCGGGCGGCCGCGAACCGCCGGAGATATCCGGCGGAGACTCGCGGGCGGGTGCCGGGCTCGGCTGTCGCTCCATGCCGAGCGGACAGATCCGAAGGCAACGATTGGATCGAACCTATAACACCATCCGTCGTCGTGCCAGAGTGTGACGCCAGAAGTCGACTCGAGCCCCCGAAACGACACAAGTCGCCCTCCCGACGGGAGGACGACTGTCGACGCGGCAGCTCTCGGCTGCGCAGGGTGGTCAGAAACTCAGGCGGTGACCGCCGGCAAAGCCACGAATGGCGTGAACTGTGGCTCAATCTCCGGCGTGACGAACGCGTGCACCCGCGTGCCGGCTTCCACATATTCCGTCGAGACAACCCGGCCGTCGTCGTGCAGGAGGGCAATCAGGTCGCCGCGGTCGTAGGGAATGAGCAGGTCGAGTTCGATCTGCGGCGTGGGCAGCAGCGCGGAGATGGCCGCAAGAACGGTCTCGATGCCCTCGCCGCTGCGGGCAGACACAAACGTGGCCTTGGGCTCAAGACCGCGCAGCACGAGCCGTTCGTCCTCGCTGATCAGGTCGCTCTTGTTGAAGACCACGAGTTCCGGAATGTGCCGGGCGCCGACCTCGGAGATGACGTCGCGCACGGTCGAGAGCTGCGCCACGGGGTCGGGGTGCGACCCGTCGACGACGTGAACGATGACGTCGGCGTCGGCGACCTCCTCCAGCGTCGAGCGGAAGGCCTCGACCAGTTGGTGGGGCAGGTTGCGCACGAATCCGACCGTGTCGGTGAGGGTGTACAGGCGGCCGTCTTCGGTCGTGGACTTGCGCACGGTGGCGTCGAGGGTGGCGAAGAGGGAGTTTTCCACGAGTACGCCCGCACGGGTGATGCGGTTGAGCAGGCTCGACTTGCCGGCGTTCGTGTACCCGACGATCGCGACGGAGGGCACGGCATTGCGCTTGCGGTTGGCCCGCTTTGCCTCCCGCGCCGGCTTCATCTCGATCATCTGCTTGCGCAGGCGAGACATGCGGGTGTGGATACGACGGCGATCGAGTTCGATCTTGGTCTCACCGGGGCCACGGGAACCCATTCCGGCGCCGGCGCCACCGACCTGGCCACCGGCCTGGCGCGACATCGAGTCGCCCCAGCCGCGAAGGCGGGGAAGGAGGTAGGCGAGCTGCGCGAGTTCAACCTGCGCTTTGCCCTCACGGCTCGTGGCGTGCTGGCTGAAGATGTCGAGGATGACGGCGGTGCGGTCGATGACCTTGACCTTGACCACGTCCTCGAGGGCGCGTCGTTGGCTGGGCGCGAGCTCGGTGTCGGCGATCACGGTGTCGGCGCCCATGGCCTTGACGATGTCGGCCACTTCCTGGGCTTTTCCCTTGCCGAGGTACGTGCTGGGGTCCGGCGTCGCGCGGCGCTGCAGCAGGCCGTCGAGCACGGTGGCCCCGGCGGTCTCCGCGAGGGCGGCGAGCTCCCGCATCGAGTTTTCGGCGTCGTCAACCGTGCCATGGGTGTACACGCCGACGAGCACGACGTTCTCGAGGCGCAACTGCCGGTACTCGACCTCGGTGACGTCCTGCAGCTCGGTGGAGAGCCCGCCGACGCGGCGCAGGGCATTGCGGTCCTCACGCTGGGTCTGTTCGCCGTCGTGTTCGTTGTACTCCGGCGCGCCGGACGTCGATTCCGCCTGCAGCGCCTGAGCGCTTCCACTGCGGAACAATGAGTAGCCGGCGGCACGGGTTTCGGCGCTCGCGAGCACGCGGGCTACGACATCGTCTTCATCATGGGGCACGATTGGATCAACCATTCTTTTAACTCTAGTTCAATGAACTCGGATAGGTTCCACTTATGTCATCCGACCACTACTTCTCCCCCGCGCCCGGCACCGAGCTGCGCACGCGAACGATCACCGTCGAGCTCGGCGGTGTCACCCGGGAGGTCACCACCGCGAACAACGTTTTCAGCCCCGGCCACATCGACACCGGCACCGAGGTGCTGATCAAGTACGCACCGGCCCCGCCGGCCACGGGCGACGTCCTCGACCTCGGATGCGGCTGGGGACCGATCAGCCTGCACCTCGCCCTCGCGTCCCCGGAAGCCACCATCTGGGCAGTCGACGTGAACGAGCGCGCGCTCGATCTCGTGCGTACGAACGCGGCCGCACTCGGGCTGACGAACATTCGGGCGGTCCAGCCTGCCGACGTGCCCGCGGACATCCGTTTTCGAACGATCTGGTCGAACCCGCCCATCCGCGTTGGCAAGGACGAACTCCACAATCTGATGACCACCTGGCTGCCGCGCCTGGAGTCCGAAGCGGACGCCTGGCTCGTCGTGCAGCGCAACCTCGGCTCCGATTCCCTCCAGCGCTGGCTCGAGGCCGAGCTGAGCGATGAGTACGCGGTCTCGCGGGAGGCCATCAGCAAGGGTTTCCGAATTCTGCTCGTCTCCCGAGAATGACGCGCGCCGCACCGTCAAGGCACCGACCAGTTCGATAGCCCCTCCTTCGCGCCTCGACCAACGTAAGCACCCCCGCCGGTCGAGGCGCGACGAAGGAGCGATCGAGACCACGCGCGCCAACGGGCACACCCGGCCAGCCCCACGGAGCGAGTCACCGGGTCTCGATCGCTCGTACCTCGCGCCTCGACCAACGACGCAGCCCGGCGCGGCGGGCCGGGTCTCGATCGCTCGCGCCTCGCACCTCGACCAACGCAAGCACCCCGCCGGTCGAGGCGCGACGAAGGAGCGACCGAGACCCCGCAAGCCAACGCTCACACCCGACACGACAGCACCCCACCAGGCCTCGATCGCTCGTTCCTCGCGCCTCGACCAGCGACTCACGACCGGTGGTTCCGGCTAGTGCGGGGCGCGCTCGAGCGCTATGGCCGTGCGGATGGAGCGACGGGCGCGCTTGCGGTCGCCGGAGGCGTCGTAGGCGAAACCGAGCCGCAGCCAAGCCCGCCAGTTGTCCGGTTCAGCCTCGGCCTCGGCCTGGTACTGGGGAAACTCGGCATCCGCTGCCTCCCGGTAGGGACGTCCGCTCGGACGGCGCGGCAGGTCATCGACGGGAAGTCCGCCTTCGGCCTCCAGAAGGTGCACAAGGCGCTCCGACCGGATGCCGAACAGGATCTCCCGCAGCAGCGCCCAGAAGCCGATGATCGGCAGTACGAGAAGGGCCAGACCGATGATGATGCCGACCGGTTCCCCACTCTGGATGAACAGCACCGCCCGCCAGCCCATGAGAACGAGGTAGAGCACGAGCAGCAGCGACATGAAGCCGACGGCGATGCGGCCCTTCATGCGGTGGCTCCCGGGAGGCTCAACCCGAGGTCGACGATCTGGTCGAGCCCCACGGTCACGCCGCGGGCCTCGCGGGTGGCGTCGAGGGACAGCATGATGCCCTGCGCGTAGGCGTCCTGTGAGAGCGTGTTGTGGCTGATGGTCAGCGTCTCCCCGGTTCCGCCGAGGAAGACGTCCTGGCGGGCGAGGAGCCCCTCGAGGCGCAGGCTGTGCACGGGAACGTTGGAGACCTGCTGGCCGCGCGCCCGCTGGTCGGTGTGGGGCGCCGAAACCGGGCCGCGACTCGCGCGCGCCTTGCCGATCAGCTCGGCGGTGCGCACGGCTGTGCCGGACGGCGAATCCACCTTGCCGGCCTGATGGGCCTCGACGATTTCAATCGAGTCGTAGAATCGGGCGGCGAGGGCGGAGAACGCCGTGGCCAATGCGGAGCCGAGAGAGAAGTTAGGGATGATGACGACTCCGACGTCGTCGCGGTCGCCGAGTCGATGCGCGAGCGAGCTGATGCGGTCCTGCGACCAGCCCGAGGTTCCCACGAGAACCCGGAGGCCGTGGTCTAGGGCGAATTCGACCACGGCCTGGCTGACGCCGGGGCGCGTGAGGTCGACCGCGATATCCGCTCCGATCATCTCGTCGAGGCTGCTGCTCGAACTCAGTCGGGCCACGAGCTCGTAGCCGTCGGTCTGCTCGATGAGGTCGCAGACCATCCGGCCCATCTTGCCTGTTGCGCCGATTACGGCCACCCTCGTTGTCATACTGCCAATCTACCAAGCCCCACCGTGGTGAGAGGCGGGCGCACGCGTCGTAGCCTTGGGTCATGCCACACTTCACGGACGTTTCCGTCGCGGATCCCCGAGCCGCCGCGCTGCTCACCGAATACTTCGGCGACCGCGCGTTGTCTTTTCCCGCTGCCCAGGGCGTCTATCGGCCCAGCTTTCCGGCGCCGGAGCAGTTCGTGCCGCCGCTCGGTGTGTTCCTTCTGCTCGGTGACGCCGCGGATCCGGTGGGGTGCGGCGGCGTCCGCCGCATTGCGGACTCCCCCGCCGACCGCGTGCGCTACGAGGTCAAGCATGTGTGGGTGCAGCCGCGGGCGCGCGGGAGAGGCTGGGGCCGTCTGCTGCTCGCCGAGCTTGAGCGGCGTGCCCGGCTCTTCGGTGCGGAGGACCTCGTGCTCGACACGAATGCGAGCCTGGCCGCCGCCGCCGGCCTGTACCTCAGTTCGGGTTACGAGAGCATCGCCGCCTACAACGACAACCCCAACGCCACCAACTGGTACGGCAAGGAGCTCGACTGACTCGGCGCTGATGCTAGAACAACAACGGCTCCGGCAAGCCCGTGCGCAATTCCACGGGCAGATGGCCGAGGTCGTTGTGGGTCACCAGCGTCCAGGGTCGCCCCGGTTTCTGCTGCAGCACGGTGAGCCCGCAGTGAGCCTGGTTGATTCCGACCCAGCGCCAGTCGGGAGCGCCCAACACCTCACGCACAAACCAGGCAATCACGAAGTTGTGCGTGATGAGCAGGTCGTGTCGCTGCCGGCGGCGTGGCTGCAGGAACTCCGCGACGGCGTCTTCCATCTGGGCGCGGCCGGCGTCGATGTCTTCGTCCGTGACCGATCCAAAAAACGGGTCGTAGGCCGAGGGGGTTTCCGTCGCGCGCCCGGAGGGAATGCAATCCATCAGGAGCGGTGAGGGTTCCGACACGAGCGCGGGCAGCCGTTCGGCGATGATGGTGGCGGTTTCTTCCGCCCGCTGCAGGGGAGAATGCCAGGCACTCGTGAACGGCACTCCGCCCAGACGTTCCGCGATCAGCTGCGCCTGTCGCTTGCCGCGGGGGGACAGTGGGCCGTCCTGCAGGCCGTGCTCGGCATCCATCTGCTCGCCGTGGCGAACCAGGTAAAGATACTGGGGCATCGTTGGCCCTTTCGGTTTTGTGCGGCCTGCCGTGAAGCGGGCGGATGACGGGAAGAAACGAAAAGAATCAGGTGTGGGCGGGGAGGATGCCGTCGAACGCGTCGTCGTCCAGTGCACCGACCGCGACGATCGACACGGGGCCACTGACCAGCTCGAGGGCCAGCTGCCGCACGTCCTCAGCGGTGACGAGCGCGAGGCGACGCAGTGCCTCGTCGAGGTCGGCGAATTCTCCGATCGTGATCTCGGAACGCCCCAGACGTGACATGCGGGTATCGGAGTCTTCCAGTGCGAGAGCGGATGCCCCGGACAGCTGACCGGCCGCGCGGCGCATCTCATCGTCGGTGACGCCGTGATCCGCCAGCCGGTGGAGTTCGCTCAGCATAAGGGAGGCTACCTCGCTGGCTTTAGCCGGGGAACAACCCGCGTACATGCCGAACAGGCCGGCATCGGAATACCCGGGGGCGAAGGAATAGACCGAATAGGCCAGGCCGCGCTTCTCGCGCACCTCCTGAAAAAGCCGCGACGACATTCCACCCCCGAAGATGGAGTTCAACACGCTCATCGTGACACGGCGGTCATCCGTCGCCAGCAGCCCGGGCATACCGATAAGCAGGTTGGCCTGCTCGAGAGGGCGGTGCACGATCGTGATGGGCTTGCCCTGAGTGATGCGTGCCGGGGCGCCCGAACGGCGGCTGACCGGGGTCGCGGGAATGCTCAGGTCCCAGCCCGCGCGTTCGAGGGCGCTGACCACGTCAGACACGAGCGTGTCGTGGTCGACGGCACCGGCGACCGACACCACCAGGTCCTGTGCCCGATAATTCGCCTGGTAGTGCTCATGGACGGCGGATCGAGTGGCGGAACGAATCGTGTCGGGGCTCCCACCGATGGGGCGGCCGAGCGGATGCTCGCCGAGCACCGCTTCGAAAAAGCGTTCGTTGGCGACGTCGGACGGATCGTCGTCGGCCATCGCGAGTTCCTCAAGGATGACCCCGCGCTCTGTCTCAAACTCGGCGGGGTCGAGGACCGACGATGTCATCATGTCGGTGAGGACCTCGACAGCCATCGACAGGTCTCTGTCTTGCACCTTGGCGTAGTAACAGGTGTATTCCTTCGCCGTCATCGCGTTGTGCTCACCACCGACCTCATCGAACGAAATGGCGATGTCGAAGGCCGTGCGCGAGGGCGTGCCCTTGAAAAGCAGGTGCTCGAGAAAGTGCGTCGAACCGAAATGTCCCGGCAGCTCGTCGCGCGAGCCCACGGCTACCCAGTAACCGATGGTCAGGCTGCGACTGCCCGGCACCCGCTCGCTGAGGATTCGCACACCGCTGGGAAGTACGGTGCGCCGAACCAGCGCGTCACCGGCCGCCAGAAATGAGAGTTCGGGCACGTCCAGAGGAAATTCAACAGCACCGTTCATATCTGATCCAGCTTACGTCAGGCACCGGCCCGCCCTGCCCGCCGCCACGGCACCGAGCGGAAAGACTCTCGCCGACCCCCGAATGCCGACAGACAAGTCTGTCTAGTCTGTGCTACAGTCTGGACACGCGGTGTGGGGTCTACCCCAGTCACCCGACCACAACCTCATATCTGGCCCGACAGGACAAAGGAGTTGACCGGATGGTTCAACTGACCGACACGGTGGCACGACCCGCGACCCACGCGAAGGTGCGAATCCTCGCCACGGCAGACCGGCTGTTCTACGCCGAGGGAGTGCACACGGTCGGCGTCGACCGCATCATCAGCGAGTCCAAGGTGACCAAGGCGACGTTTTACAAGTACTACCGCTCCAAGGACGCCCTCATCGTGGTGTATCTGGAGGGCCGGGACCGCATTGCTCGCGACTTTCTGGCGTCCATCGACAAGCGCTACGACACGCCTGAACAGCGGCTCCGCGGCATCGTTGCCGAGATCTCCACCCAGGTCACCCGCCAAGGCTTTCACGGCTGCCCATTCATCAACGCCGCCGCGCAATTCGCCGACCCGAGCCACCCGGTTCGCCAAGCGGTCACCACCCACCGCGAGTGGTACGGCGCCGCTCTGGAAGATCTGTTCCGCGGCATGGGCCACGCGCGTCCAGGTGACGCGGCCGACGACTTCTTCCTCGCCCGCGACGGAGCGTTCGCCGGTGCCAATCTTGGTGACCCCATCGGTGCGCACACGGCGCTGCTGCGCGCTGTCCAGCGCGTGCTCGACGAGACGGCTGGCTGACCCCGAGACCGTCCGTGCCGGCACTCACGGTGCCGGCACTCACGATGCCGGCGTCACTCCGGTCAGGACGAGGCTCGGTCGAGTTCGATCAGGTCGCTGCGGCCCAGCCGGATGCCCGGGGCCGCGACGAGCGCCTCAACCTGATCCGGATGGCTTGCACCGGCGACGGGCGCGGTCACGCTGAGTCGGGCGAGGAGCCACGCGAGCGCTATCGTTGCCGCTGGCACGTCGTGCTCCGCGGCGATGCGATCCACCACGGCGAGTACACGCAGGCACCGGCGATTGACGTAGGCGGCGGCGCGGCGGCCCCGGGTGTTGTCTGCCACATCCGTTTTGGTGCGATATCGGCCGGCCAAGAAACCATGGGCCAGCGGAAAATACGGCATGACGGCCACTCCCTGTGCCTGGGTCACGAGAGCGAGCGTCGACTCGAATGCCTCCCGGTGCAGCAGGTTGTAGTGCGTCTCCAAAGCCACGAAGCGGGGCAGTCCGTTGGCGGCCAGAACTCTCGCTTCAAATAGGCGGTCCGCCGAGAAGTTTGACGCCCCGAGGTAACGCACCTTGCCGCTCGCGATCAGCGTGCTCATGACGCCGAGGCTCTCTTCGAGGGGAACCCGCACATCGTCGAAGTGAAAGTAGAGCAGATCGATGTAGTCGGTTCCGAGACGCTCGAGCGAGGCATCCACGGCCCCGATGATGTTGCGGGGGCTCAGGCCTGGATTATCGAGGTTTCGGCCGATCTTGGTGGCGATGACCGTCTTGTCGCGGTCGCCCCGGGTGCGCAACCATGAGCCGATCATGATTTCGCTGCGGCCCGCCGAATAGCTGTCGGCGGTGTCCAGGAAGTTTCCGCCCAGGTCGCGATGCGCGTCAAGGATCTGCCTGCTCATCTCGCCGTCGACCGACCAACCGAACGCGCTGCACCCGAGGGCGAGCGCATGCACCGACAGGGTCGTATCGGCGATGAGCCGCCGGCTCGGGACACCGCCCACATCGGTCTCGAGAACAGGCCCGATGAACGGGAGCTGGGGGTGAGGCGGCGAGTTCGGCGGCGACGGGGTCCCACTGTCTCCCGGCACGATGGCGTGGGCCCCTGTGGGGTGTGCTGGTCGCAAAACAGCCAATCGGGACATCCCTGTCTCCTCACTCTTGGCAGTGACACTAATGCGATCCCCCGGTTTCGCCATGGCGACGCGACACGTTGTGCGAAAAAAAGTCACAAAAAGGCATTCTGGCCCGCCCCGCACGGCCACGAGCGGAAGAGTCGTTTCGGGGCCGACTCCCACGGGCGCAAGTTAGGGTAGGGGGGAGAGCGAATTCGTGCGGAAGCCGATGTAGGGCCCACTTTTGGCCTGCCGAATCATTCGCCGGAAAGCATTCATGACTCAACTCGCTGAAGTGACCAACATCAACGTGCCCGTCGAGGCACGTCGTCGACGTACCTTCGCGGTGATTTCCCACCCCGACGCGGGTAAGTCCACCCTGACGGAGGCCCTGCTGCTGCACGCGCGCGCGATCACGCACGCTGGAGCCGTGCACGGAAAAGCCGGCCGCGGCGGCACCGTCTCCGACTGGATGGAGATGGAAAAGGCCCGAGGCATCTCCGTGACCAGTGCCGCCATCCAGTTCGAGTACGACGACGCCGTGATCAACCTCGTGGACACCCCCGGACACGCCGACTTCTCCGAGGACACCTTCCGGGTGCTCTCCGCCGTCGATGCCGCCGTGATGCTCGTTGACGCGAACAAGGGCCTTGAGCCGCAGACCATGAAGCTTTTCGCGGTGTGCAAGCAACGCGGCCTGCCCGTGATCACCGTGATCAACAAGTGGGACCGGCCCGGTGCATCCGCTCTGGCGCTCATGGACGAGATCCAGAACCGCACCGGCCTGCTGCCCACGCCGCTGAACTGGCCGGTCGGCGAAGCCGGCGACCTGCGCGGTGTGATGGACCGTCGCTCGGGTGATTTTCTGCGCTTCACCCGCACTCCCGGCAGCGCGACCGCCGCCGTCTCCACTCGGGTGAGCGCTGCGGATGCCGCGGACGAGGAAGGCGCCGCCTGGACCAACGCGACGGACGAGTCCGAACTGCTGGACTCCGAAGGCCAAAACCACGATTCCGAGCTGTTCCTGGCCGGCGACACGACACCGGTGCTGTTTTGCGCCGCCGTCGCGAACTTCGGCGTGCAGCAATTGCTCGACACGCTCGTGGAGTTCGCTCCCCCGGCCGAGGCGCGACCGGACATCACCGGTGTGCCCCGCCCCGTGACATCCGCTTTCTCCGGTTTCGTGTTCAAGGTACAGTCCGGTATGAATACGGCGCACCGCGACCACGTGGCGTACGTTCGGGTGTGTTCCGGAGAATTTCGTCGGGGCATGATCGTGACGCATGCCGCCACGGGTCGCCCCTTTGCAACGAAGTACGCCCAACAGCTGTTCGGCCGTGAGCGCACCGTCATCGACCAGGCGTGGCCCGGCGACATCGTGGGGCTCGTCAATGCCTCGGCGCTGCGTGTGGGCGACTCGATCTTTGAGCACGAGCCGGTGGAATATCCGCCGCTCCCCCTGTTCTCCCCGGAGCACTTTCGCGCCATTCGCCCGGTGGACAGCAGCAAGCACAAGCAGTTCCGTCGTGGGATTGAGCAGCTCGACCACGAAGGCGTGATCCAGGTGATGCGCTCCGAGGTGCGCGGAGAGCAGGCGCCCGTGCTCGGCGCCGTGGGTCCGATGCAGTTCGAGGTCGTGGAGGACCGCATGATTCACGACTTCCACGCCGATATCCGCATGGAGGCGCTGCCCTATCAGGTGGCCCGCCGCACGGACAAGGCGAGCGCCTTGCTGCTGGCCCCGATGCGCCAGGTCGAGGTGTTCACTCGCTCCGACGACACACTGCTTGCGCTCTTCAGCACGCCGTGGCGTCTGCAGGCCATTCAGAAGGAGAACCCCGCCCTCGTGCTCGTGGACATCGCGAACGCCACGGTCGACGACTTTCGCTAGCCGCCGCGCCCCGACTCGCCCCCACCGCCCTGCCCTCGTGGCGACTTCATGAAACCAGCCACGACCGGATGTCGTCGCCGCCGGAACAGTGCGGGCGCCGGCATCGAGGGGACGGAAGTTCCTGTATCCGCCGCAGAGGCGGCATCCGGTCGAATGCAACCGGGCACAACAAAGCCGGCCGACCCCGAGGGGTCGGCCGGCTTTGTTGTGTGTGGCGCTTAGGCGTCGACGACCACCGAGGTGATCAGCGGGCTGCGGCGGTACTTGCGCTGCATCCAACGGCTCACGGACGAGGTGAAGAGGTCTTCGAGCTCTGCGCCGTTGACGGTCTTCACGCGGTTGGCGACCTTCATGGCTTCGTCGATGACCTTGGTGGCTCCGCGGACCCACTCGTCGTCGTGCACGAAACCACGGGCGAGGAACTCCACCGGCTCGGAGAGCAGGCCGGTCTTCGCGTTCAGAATGCCGAGGATGGTGATCGTGCCGTCTTCGGCAAGGCGGCGACGGTCTTCCATGGCTGCTTCGGATGCGCCACCGACGGTCATGCCGTCGACGAACACGTAGTCGGCCTGAACGCGGCCGGTGATCGACGCGCGACCGTCGATGAGGTCGACGACAACGCCGTCCTCGACGATGAGAACGCGGTCTTCTTCAACACCGGTCTGCACGGCCAACTCGGCGTTTGCCTTGAGGTGGCGCCACTCGCCGTGCACGGGCATGACGTTGGTGGGCTTGACGATGTTGTAGCAGTACGCGAGCTCACCGGCGCTCGCGTGGCCGGAGACGTGCACCTTGGCGTTGCCCTTGTGCACGACATTGGCGCCCCAGCGGGTCAGGCCGTTGATGACCCGGTAGATCGAGTTTTCGTTTCCGGGGATCAGCGAGCTCGCGAGCAGAACGGTGTCGCCCTCGCCGATCTTGATGATGTGCTCACGGTTGGCCATGCGCGACAGGGCGGCCATGGGCTCTCCCTGTGAGCCGGTGCAGATGAGGACGACCTTGTCGTCCTTCATGCGCTCGAGGGCCTTCATGTCCACGATCAGGTTCTTGGGCACCTTGAGGTAGCCCAGCTCGGTTGCGATTCCCATGTTGCGAACCATGGAACGGCCGACGAAGGCCACCTTGCGGTTGTGCTTGACCGCGGCGTCGATGACCTGCTGGATGCGGTGCACGTGGCTCGCGAAGCTCGACACGATGATGCGGCGCGGGGAGGTGCGGAACACGGTGTCGATCGCGGGTCCGATGTCCTTCTCGGCGGTGGTGAATCCGGGAACCTCGGCGTTGGTCGAGTCGGTGAGGAACAGGTCGACGCCCTCTTCGGCCAGGCGCGCGAAGGCACCGAGGTCGGTGAGGCGCTTGTCGAGGGGGAACTGGTCCATCTTGAAGTCACCGGTGTGCAGCAGCAGGCCGGCTTCGGTCCGCAATGCGATGGCAAGGCCGTCGGGGATGGAGTGGTTCACCGCGATGAATTCAAGGTCGAAGACGCCGACTGTGCGACGTTCGCCCTCCTTGACCTCGACGAAGTTCTGGCTGAGGCGGTGCTCCTGCAGCTTGGCCGCGAGGAAGGCGAGGGTGAGCTTGGCGCCGATCACGGGGATGTCGCCGCGCTCCTTGAGGAGGTAGGGCACCGCGCCGATGTGGTCTTCGTGGCCGTGGGTGAGCACGATGGCTTCGATGTCCTGCAGGCGATCGCGCAGGATGGAGAAGTCAGGCAGGATCACGTTGATGCCGGGCTGGTTGTCTTCCGGGAAGAGAACACCGCAGTCAATGATGAGCAGCTTGCCCTTGTGCTCGAAGACGGTCATGTTGCGACCGATCTCGCCCAGTCCGCCGAGCGGAATGATGCGCAGGCCGCGCGAGGGCAGAACCGGAGGAGCAGACAGGTCCAGGTCGTGGGTACTCATGAATCTCTTTTCTATTTGTACGTTGTGCAGGTCTCAGCAGAAGGAGACGCAGGCGTGCAGGGGGTGTAGACCGGAAGCCGGCGACCTGGGCCTCACGAGCTCGAACCGAATAGCTTCAGCCCGAATGACGTGAACCGGATGCCTGGCCTGAGTCATAAAAATGGCGGGCACGACAGGCGTGCGTTGTGCCACTAGCTCTTCCAGTGTACCGGGGCCGGACAAACCCTCGCACCGCACACACAAAAGGAGGGCCCCGCCACGTGGCGGGACCCTCCTTGAGACAACGGCCGACCGTTAGGCGGCGCGACGCCCAGTCTTCTTGCCGGTCGACGACACGTAGCCGCCAACCTGCTCCTGCTGGCTCTGGTGCGTGACGTAGCCGGTGCCGACCGTTGCGCGGTGTCCACTGAGGCTGACATAACCGGTGGTCTCATCGGTGTGACGGGTGGTGCGTGTGACGTAGGAATTCATGGTGCTCCTTGTGTTACTGCGAATGCCGAACAACGGGCCGGGGTGGCAGAAATAACACAGGTGCTGTTCATACGCGGGTGGGCCCGGTCGGCGGGAAGTCTGCGCTGCGCCGCGCGGGCCGGAACAGGGGCCACAATCAGCCTCACGTAGTTCCGGGTATGTCTTTACGATACTTCATACGTGCGCATAAAGGTGCAATAGTGACCGGGGGCACAGCATCTACACAGGCGGTGACCAGCCGCGCGGCCGCGGCCGCAGCCCGCACGCAGCCACCTCCGAGGCCACGCCGATAGCATCGCCTTCATGGACACCACTTCGCTTTACGAGATCCCCCTCACCCTCATCGACGGCACCGAGACGACGTTCGGTGAATTCCGCGGCAAGACCGTGCTCGTTGTCAACACCGCATCCAAATGCGGCTTCACGCCGCAGTACGCGGGACTCGAAGCGTTGTACAAGAAGTACGCCACAGACGGCCTGGTGATCCTCGGCATGCCGAGCAACCAGTTCATGGGCCAGGAACCCGGAACCGAAACAGACATCGCGGAGTTCTGCGACATGAACTACGGCGTGACGTTCCCGATGACCACCAAGATCGACGTGCGCGGCAAGGACCAGCACGCTCTTTTCACTCAGCTCACCAAGTTCAAGACTGGCATCCTTCCCGGCCTCGTGAAGTGGAACTTCGAGAAGTTCCTGGTCACCCCCGAAGGAAAAATCGTCAATCGCTTCGCGTCAAACGTGGAGCCGCAGTCGAAGGAAATCGTGGCCGCGATCGAGAAGTCCCTCGCGGAAACCGCCGCCTAGAGCTCGAAGGCGGCTCAGGCTCCGGCGCGGCGAAGTACCGTCTCGGCGTGGCGCAAAACGGGACCGTCGACCATGCGGCCCGCGAATTGGAAGACGCCGCGCTGGCCCTGCGCGGCGTCCAAGAGGGCGCGGGCCTGAGCCACGGCATCCGGTGTCGGCCGATAGGCGGCCCGAATGACCTCGACCTGACTCGGATGGATGCAGGCGGTCGCACGAAATCCGCTTGCCACAGCATCTTCCGCTTCGGCCGCGAGTCCGGCGGTATCGGGAATGTCGAGGTAGACGGAGTCAATGGCGGCCTTACCCCGCGAGCCCGCCGCGAGCAGGACGGTCGAGCGGGCATGGCGGGCCACAGCCCGGTAACGACCGTCGGCGAAGCGGCTGGACGTTCCGCCGAGTGAGGCGATGAGGTCTTCGGCGCCCCACATCAGGGCGACCACGTTCGGCGCGGCAGCCAGAAGCGCGGCTGCCTGAACACCGGCGGCGGTCTCGCAGAGCGCGACAACGCGATACGACGACAGGGCCGCCATCTGGGTGGCCGTCTCGGATTTGGCGGCCATCACGAAGCGATAGTCCGTGGCCTCGAGGGCGGCAAGGTCAAGGGCGAACTCGGCGGTGCCGACCGGGTTGACGCGTACGATCGTGCGATCGGGGTCGAGCGGATGCCCCACGAGCGCGAGTCGCGCCTCGTCCTTAGCGCCCGGTGCCACGGCGTCTTCGAGGTCGAGGATGACCTCGTCCGCGCGCTCGGCGGCTTTGGCATAGCGCTCAGGCCGGTCGGCCGGGCAGAAAAGCAGAGCAGGACCGAGCTGGAACGTCATGGTCGCGCGTCCTGGCACCACACCATGACGGTTCGCACGGCAGTGCCCACCACGTCCTTGTACTGGTTGCGACCGGTGTGGGTGAGGGTGATGATGCCCTGCCCGGGGCGCGAGCTGGAGAGCCGCTTGCTGGTGACAACGGTCTCGGAGTAGAGCGTGTCGCCGTGGTGCATCGGATGCGGAAAGGTCACCTCAGCAAAGCCCAGGTTGGCCACGATCGTGCCCTGGGTGAGCTGGGCGACGGAGGAGCCCACCATGGTGGACAGTGTCCACATGGAGTTCATCAGGCGTTCGCCGAACGGCTGTGTAGCCGCCCACGCCGCGTCGAGGTGCAACCCCTGGGTGTTCATGGTCATGGTGGTGAACATCACGTTGTCGGCCTCGGTGGCCGTGCGCCCCGGACGGTGCAGGTAGCGCACATCGAGGTCGAATTCCTCAAAGAACAGCCCGCGCTGCTCGACGGACGGTCGATCGTCTTTCATCGGATGCTCTCCAGGGGATTCAGGTCAATTCGAAGATCTGCGCCGGTTGCCGCGACGACCTCGTCGACGCTCACGCCGGGGGCCGTCTCACGCAGCACAAGGCCCGCGGACGTGACCTCGATCACGGCGAGGTCGGTCACGATCAGGTTGACGCAGCCGCGTCCGGTCAGCGGCAAGCTGCACCGGGTCACGATCTTGGGATGGCCGAACTTGTCGGTGTGTTCCATCATCACGATGAGACGTTTCGCCCCGAAGACGAGGTCCATCGCCCCGCCCATGCCCTTGACCATCTTGCCGGGGACCATCCAGTTCGCCAGGTCGCCGTTCGCGGCAACCTCCATGGCGCCGAGCACGGCCACGTCGACGTGGCCGCCGCGCACCATGCCGAAGGATGCCGCGGAGTCGAAGAAGGCCGCACCGGTGTTCACGGTGACCGTTTCCTTGCCCGCGTTGATGAGGTCAGGGTCGATGTTCGCCTCGGTCGGGTAGGGACCGACACCCAGTATGCCGTTCTCGGAATGAAGAACGACCTCGATGTCATCGGGGATGTAGTTCGGTATCAGCGTGGGCATCCCGATGCCGAGATTGACATACTGACCGTTTGTGAGCTCGAGGGCGACACGCGCCGCGAGCTGTTCCCTGCTGAGGCTCATTCGGTCCCCTCCCCGGGTTCCGGCGACACGGTTCGACGTTCGACGCGTTTCTCCACCTCGCCGACGACAACGACCCGCTGCACGAATATGCCGGGGGTATGGATGTGCTCGGGGTTGAGTTCGCCGGGCTCGACGAGTTGCTCGACCTGGGCGATGGTGATCCTGCCCGCCATTGCGGCGAGCGGATTGAAATTCGCGGCCGCGGCATGGAAGACGAGGTTGCCGTAGCGGTCGCCTTTGAGCGCGTGCACGAAAGCAAAATCGGGAGTGACCGAGCGTTCCATCACGTAATCGGCGCCGTCGAAGCGGCGCACCTCCTTCGGCTCTGATGCCTTCGCTACCGTGCCGTCGGCACGGTAGCGCTGCGGCAGGCCCCCCTCGCTCACCTGGGTACCCACCCCGGCAGGGGTGAAGAACGCCGGGATGCCGGCGCCGCCCGCGCGGAGCTTCTCGGCCAGCGTGCCCTGCGGGGTGAGTTCAACCTCGAGCTCACCCGACAGGTATTGGCGGGCGAACTCCTTGTTCTCTCCCACGTACGAACTCACGGTGCGTCGAATGCGGTGGTCGGCGAGCAGCCGGCCGAGTCCCCACCCATCGACACCGCAGTTGTTGCTGATGGTCTCGAGGTCGGTGGTTCCCTGGTCGTACAGCGCCTCGATGAGCGCCTCCGGGATTCCGCAGAGGCCGAACCCGCCGACCGCGATGCTCGCGCCATCGGGAATATCGGCCACCGCCTCCGCGGCACTGCTGACAACCTTGTCAATCATTCAGTTCTCCCGTTCGGCATGTGGTCGGCAGGGCTCAGCCGGCGAAACCCAGGGCACGAGAAATGACCATCAGCTGCACCTCTGTCGTGCCCTCGCCGAGTTCGAGCACCTTCGAATCACGATAGTGCCGCGCGACCGGGTTCTCGTTCATGAAGCCGTATCCGCCGAAGATCTGCGTGGCGTCACGGGCGTTGTCCATGGCCGCTTCGCTGCCGACCATCTTGGCGATCGACGCCTCCATCTTGAACGGCTTGCCGTTGATCATTTTCAGTGCGGCGTCGTAGTACGCGAGGCGTGCGGTGTGCACACGCGCCTGCATCCTGGCGATCTTGAAGGCGATGTGTTGGTTGGACCCGATGGAGCGGCCGAAAACGTTGCGGCTGTTCGCGTAGCGGATCGACTCTTCGAGGCAGCCCTGCGCCGCGCCGGTGCAGAGCGCGGCGAAGGCGATGCGGCCCTCGTCGAGGGTTTGCACGAAGTTGGCGAAGCCTCGGCCGCGTTCACCGAGCAGGTTGGCCTCCGGAACACGCACGTTGTCGAACACGAGCGGGTGCGTGTCGGACGTGTGCCAGCCGACCTTGTCGTAGGGCGGCAGCGCCGTGAACCCGGGCGTCGGCGTGGGCACCAGGATCGCGGTGAGTTCCTTCTTGATCGACCCGTCGGCGCGCGTGGACTCCCCCGTGACCGCGGTCACCGTCACAAGGCGGGTGATCTCTGAACCGGAGTTGGTGATGAACTGCTTCGTGCCGTTGATCACCCATTCGCCGCCCGCGAGCTCGGCGGTGGTCTTGGTGCCGGCAGCGTCGGAGCCGGCATCCGCTTCGGTGAGGCCGAACGCGGCGAGCGCCGACCCGCTCGCGAGGCGGGGCACCCACTCTTCCTTCTGCGCCTCGGTGCCGCTGCGGTACACCGGCATGATGCCGAGGCCCACGCCGGCCTCGAGGGTGACGGCGATGCTCTGGTCGGCGCGGGCAAGCTGCTCCACGGCGAGGCAGAGGGCGAAGTAGTCCTTGCCCTGGCCGCCGTATTGCACGGGGAACGGAAGCCCGAAGAGCCCCATCTCTCCCATCTGCGCGATGATGCCATACGGGAGGCTGCGCTTGGTGTCGTACTCATACGCGGCGGGGGCCACAACGGTGTCGGCGAAATCGCGAACGGTGTCGCTGAGGGCCTGGTATTCGGGGGTGAGTTCGTAGCTCATTCTGAGTCTCCCTTGTCTGAGATGGTTACTGGGGTGGTGTCGGTGGCGATCGATGCCACGATCTGGTCCAGCGCCACACGATCGCCGGTCTTGAGGTTCACGGTGACGCGGCCCGCCGTGGCGGCCACGAGTTTGTGTTCCATCTTCATGGCCTCGACCACGAGGATGGTTTGCCCCGCCGCAACGGTGTCGCCGGTGGCGGCGTGCACCGCGATGACGGTGCCGGGCATGGGCGAGCGCACATCGGGACTCACCGCCCCGGGAACACGGTCACGGCTCGCGAGGTGTTCGGCGAGTTGCTCCGCCCGTGACCGGTGTCGCAGCTCCATCGAAAACCCGTCGGCGCCGATGTGCACGCTCGCTCCGGACCCGGTCATGACGAACACACGGGTCTGACCGGCGTAGTCGACGGCGAACGCACCCGGGCGGTCACCGACGGGCGTGAGGCCGGCTGGAACGGCCGAACCGTCTCCGATCGACACGGATGCCGCCCCGGGCTCCCCCGCCACGCGCACGTCAACCGCGTCGGTCGCGCTCACTCCCAGGCAATAGCGCACGGGGCGGGGAGAGGCCATCCGCCAACCGCTCGGCCGCGCCCAGACGGGATGCGCGTCGGACGGCGCGGACCCGGCGAGCGAGTGCAGGAACAGCGCGACGGCAGCCAGCAGGTGGTCGTCGGCTCCGCGAAACCGCAGCTCGGGAAGCGTGCGTTCGATCAGCCCGGTGTCGAGGCGGCCGGCGCGCACGTCGGCATCCGCCAGGAGAAGCCGCAGGTACTCGGTATTGGTCTGCACACCGAGCACGACCGTGTCCGCGAGGGCCCGGTCGAGCCGGGTGATGGCCGCCAGCCGGGTCGGTGCCCACGCGATCACCTTGGCGAGCATCGGGTCGTAGTGCGAGGCGATCGTGAGGCCGGGGGTGAGCGAGCTGTCCACTCGCACACCCGCGCCGCCGGCCTCGTGCAGCTGCAGCACGGTGCCGGTCGTCGGCAGGAAGCCGCGCTCGGGGTTTTCGGCGTACACCCGTGCCTCGATCGCATGCCCCGTGAGGGATACGTCGGACTGGGCCACGGTGAGGTGCTCCCCCGCGGCGATGCGCACCTGCCAGTCCACGAGGTCGATGCCGGTGACCATCTCCGTGACCGGATGTTCGACCTGCAGGCGGGTGTTCATCTCCATGAAGAAGAACTCGTCGGGGGCGGCAGCCGACACCAGGAATTCCACCGTACCGGCACCGCTGTAGCCCACGCTGCGCGCGGCGGCGCAGGCGGCCTCACCGATCCGTGCCCGGGTTGCGGGGTCGAGCAGCGGAGAGGGCGCCTCCTCGATCACCTTCTGGTGGCGGCGTTGCAGCGAGCATTCACGCTCACCGAGGTGGATCACGGCACCGTGGTTGTCGGCCAGCACCTGCACCTCGATGTGGCGCGGCGTTGCGACGAGACGCTCGAGCAGCAGCGTGTCGTCGCCGAAGGCGCTCAGCGCCACGCGCCGGGCGGTCTCAAGCGTCGCCGGGAGGTCTTCTGCGCGTTCAACGATGTGCATGCCCTTGCCGCCACCGCCGGCGGACGGCTTGATCAGCATCGGGTAGCCCACGTCGACGGCGGCCGTAATGAGCTGCTCGTCGCTGAGCCCCGGCTCGGCGACCCCGGGGATGACGGGCACTCCGTAGCCGGCGACATGGTTCTTCGAGCGGATCTTGTCGCCCATCATGTTCAGCGCGTGCACGCTCGGGCCGATGAACACGATTCCGGCATCGACGCACGCCTGTGCGAAGGCCTGGTTCTCACTGAGGAATCCGTAGCCGGGGTGGATGGCCTGGGCCCCGGATTGCGCGGCTGCCGCCAGCACGGCTTCGATGTTGAGGTAGCTGTCGGCCGGGGCGGCGGCGCCGAGGCGCACCGCAGCATCCGCCAGTGACACATGCCGCGCGCCGCGATCGGCGTCGCTGTACACGGCGATCGAGCGGATGCCGCGCTCGCGCAGCGTGCGGATGATGCGGCAGGCGATTTCACCGCGGTTGGCCACGAGCACGGTGTCGAAGGTCACTGTCACGGTTTCGACGGCCTCTGTCTCGAATGTGTCTGTCTCAAATGTCTCGGTCATGGTCTCACTCACATCCGGAAGAGGCCGAAGGCGGAATCGGCCAGCGGCGCGGTGGCGCACACGGAGAGGGCGAGGCCCAACACCGTGCGGGTGTCGGCGGGGTCGATGACGCCGTCGTCCCAGAGGCGGCCGGTCGAGTAATAGGGACTGCCCTGTGTCTCGTACTTCTCGAGGATGGGCTCTTTGAACGCGGTCTCGGCCTCGGACGACCAGTCGTCGCCGCCGCCCTCGATCTGCTCGCGCTTCACGGTCGCCAGCACGGATGATGCCTGGGCGCCGCCCATCACCGAGATGCGGCTGCCCGGCCACATCCAGAGGAAGCGCGGCGAGTAAGCCCGGCCGCACATCGAGTAGTTTCCGGCACCGAAGGAACCGCCGATCACGACCGTGAGTTTGGGTACGCGCGCCGTGGCGACCGCGGTGACCATCTTGGCGCCGTGCTTGGCAATGCCGCCGGCCTCGGCGTCGCGGCCCACCATGAAACCGGAGATGTTCTGCAGAAAGACCAGCGGAATCCCCCGCTGGTCGCAGAGCTCGATGAAGTGCGCGCCTTTGAGGGCGGAATCGGCGAAGAGGATGCCGTTGTTGGCGACGATCCCCACCGGGTGCCCGTGGATGTGGGCGAACCCGGTGACGAGCGTGGTGGCGTACTCGCGCTTGAATTCGTGGAATTCGCTGCCATCGACGATGCGGGCGATCACCTCGTGCACGTCATATTGGCCCTGCACGTCGACGGGAACGGCGCCGTACAGTTCCCCCTCGTCGGCGACCGGGTCGACCGTAGGAATGACGTCCCAGGCCGGTGCGTGCGCACGCGGCAGCGTCGACACGATATCGCGCACGATCTGCAGGGCGTGCTCGTCGTTTTCGGCGAGGTGGTCCGTGACGCCGGAGACGCGGGAGTGCAGCTCCCCGCCGCCGAGTTCCTCGGCCGTGACGATCTCGCCGATCGCCGCCTTGACGAGGGGTGGACCGCCCAGAAAGATCGTGCCCTGGTCGCGCACGATCACGGTCTCGTCGCTCATGGCGGGCACGTATGCGCCGCCGGCGGTACAGGAACCCATCACCGAGGCGATCTGCGGAATCTTGGCTGCGGACATCCGCGCCTGGTTGTAGAAGATGCGACCGAAGTGGTCCCGGTCGGGGAAGACCTCGTCCTGCATAGGCAGGAAGGCTCCGCCGGAGTCGACGAGATACACGCAGGGCAGCCGGTTCTCCAGGGCGATCTCCTGGGCCCGCAGGTGCTTCTTCACCGTCATCGGGTAGTACGTTCCGCCCTTGACCGTGGCGTCGTTGGAGATCACGAGCACGAAGCGGCCGTGCACGAGGCCGATTCCGGCGATGACGCCCGCGCCGGGGCTGTCCTCGTTGTAGAGCCCGGTCGCGGCGAGGGGTGCGATTTCGAGGAACGGGCTGCCCTCGTCGAGCAGCTGGTCGACGCGATCGCGCGGCAGCAGTTTGCCGCGGGAGAGGTGTCGCTGCCGGGACTTCTCCGGGCCACCGAGAGCGGCCGTGGCGAGCCGCTGTTTCAGCTCGGCCACGAGCTGCCGCTGGGCGGCATCGTTGGTCACGAACGACTGTGCAGAGGAGTCGAGCTGACTCGCGAGTGTCTCCATCGACATCTTCCCGTTGGTGAGGCCGGATCACCCGGCATCAAGTACAGTTAGTGTTCACTAACTGAAATTCAGGTTAGTGAGGATTAACTGAAATGTCCAGCTGAAAGGCGGCAACTCCATGAGCGCACCGACAGACACGACGCCGCGCAGCCAGGCCAAGGCCGACCGTCGCTCGGCGCTGCTCAGCGCCGCCGCCACGCTCTTCGCCCGGTCGGGATTCAACCGGGTCTCCATCGAAGACCTCGGCGCGGCCGTCGGCGTGAGCGGGCCGGCCGTCTATCGGCACTTCAACGGCAAGCAGGCCGTTCTCGCCGCCCTCCTCATCGACGTGAGCGAGGACCTCGTGGCCGGCGGCCGGGCCGTGCTGACCGAGACGGCGGATGCCACGGCCGCCCTCCGTGACCTCGTGCGCTTCCATGTGCGCTTCGCGCTCACCAACCCCGACGTGATCCGCGTACAGGATCGTGACCTCGACAGTCTGGCCGAGTCGGACCGCCACCGGGTGCGAGCGCTGCAGCGCGAGTACGTGGAGCTGTGGGTGCAGGTTCTGCAACGCGTGCATCCTTCGGTGGACGTGGCACTGCTGCGCATCCGTGCCCATGCAACGTTCGGTCTGCTGAACTCCACGCCGCACAGCGCGCGCGCCTCGTCGACGGCCTCCGTGCGCGCCCTCCTCGAGGAAATGGCCCTCGCCGCCCTCGGCGCGACCGCCGCGTAACCGTCGCGGCCGTTGACGGACTACGTCGGGTGATCTGTGCTGTCTTCCACCACTGCCCGGTCCCGAGAATCCCCACGGCCGCCACCGGAACGCTCAGGAGCAGTTGCACGGGCGACACGTCGCTCGCGACGCAGAGCCGCAGCGACCAGACAATGACGACGGTGAATTTCGCAGAGGCGATGCGGCGAGGGTACCCGCGAAGAAACACGCAGGCGAGGCCCCGCCGGTTGCCGCGACGGCCCGTCTCTCCGGAAACCCGGGCGATGACGGGATCGGACGCCGGTCATTATCCGATCGATCCGCGGCGTCATTCTGGTGGCGAATGAGAACGCCGCGTCCGACCTACGTGAGCTTCACTCTCGCTCTGAACTTCGGTTCACGCACGCGGGCAGGCATGTTCCTCAGTCGAACGGCGGAATTCAGATACAGGAATGCGAGCACAGCCATGAGGAGGGCGTTGATGGTCATCTCGGCGACGGCCATCGGTCCGAGAGACTGCAATGACCGTAGAGAGCTATCCACCCCGAGAGGCGCAGTGACAAGAGTGAACACAGCTGACGCCGCCGACACCACAAAGATGATGCCGAGCACGCGACTCAACAACGGCCTGGACGTCATCTTCCACCACGGACGGCGAGGCGCAACCGGTTCACCTCGGCCACGGAACACCCTTGCCCCGGCCATGACGCTTGCGAGGGCAATTGCCGCACTGAGCGGGCTTCCGACCAGAACGGGAGCGTTCACTGCAGCCAGGAGAGCCGAGACGGGAAATCCAACGAGCCATGCCCCGACGACATACAGGAGCTTGAAGGGCCACCTCACTATGCGGATATCCACGATTCGCTGCATTCGTCCCCCCACCACCCGAGTGTTTCCGGCCAAGCCTAGCGTTGTCGAACGGTCGGCGATGCCCGCAGGTCGGGTTGAACAGGCAGCATGCCTCCAACGGCGGCGGCGCTGGAGAGTGGGAAGAAATATTCTATTGTTCCGAATTGGTAATGATAAATCCTCGTCTTTCTGTTCGATTCGTGGGAGAATGGGGGTATGTCAACGACGCAGAAGTCTGATGTCGAGGTGATCGCCCAGCTAGAGCTGGCCGAGGCCTCGATGGCGGCTGCGCTGGCCGAGGTGAACTTCACCAGGCTCAACGGCGCTGGTTCTCTCGCCGTGATGGCGGTGGTGGAGAAGATCGGCCGCCGGGTGGATGGCGTCAGGGTGCTGTCGGCGACAGACGTGGCGGCCAGGGCAGATTCGGCGCTGGGTCATGAGTCTCTGGCATATAAGAACGGTTGCCGGGGCAAGTACGAGCTGATCACCGGAGTGACCCGGGTGTCGAGTTCGGAAGCGAAACGGCGGATGCGCCTCGGCGGCCTGATCACCGGGGCGGCCAGTGCCGCAAGCGGGCTGCTCGGGCAGGAGCTTCCGGTGCAGCACCCGGCGGTCGCTCAGGGACTCGCCTCCGGTGAACTCGGGGTGGACGCGGCCGAGGTGATTGTCACGGCACTGGAGCCCCTGGCCCGGCGGGTCGCCCCGGACGACCTCGACCGGGTGGAACGAGCGCTCGTGGCGTCGGCGACCGGCGCGATCACCCCCGAGACGGAAGGGGTGGTGCGGCAGAAGATGCGCGCCGGCGGGTTCCAAAACGTGATCCTCGGCGAGAACGGCGAAGTACTCCACCTCGGTGAGAAGAAGCGGTTCTTCACCCCCAGCCAGCGACGGGCGATCGCCGCGAGGGACGGCGGCTGCGTGCTGGTCTCGACAGGCTCGACCCAAGCCAGTCTGAGGAGCCGCCGCCTGGTGCGAGGTTCACCACATCATCCCGTGGCAGCACCACGGAAAGACCGACGTCGAGAACGGATGCCTCTTGTGCTGGTACCACTACGAGACGATCCACACCTCCGGCTGGGAGATCCGCATGGTGCGCGGCCGACCCGAAGTACGCGGCCCGGTGATCTCGACAGGCTCGACCCAAGCCTCTTCGACCCGACCCGCACGTGGCGGCCCGCCGCCAGCCACCGAGCCAATACCCCCAGCCGACCACCGGGCTAGAAGTCCGCCCACTCCGCTGGTCGAGGCGCGACGAAGGAGCGATCGAGACCCCACAAGGCAGTCCTCGACGTGGCCCGCCTCTGAA
Source organism: Cryobacterium sp. MLB-32 (assembly GCF_000738085.1). Lineage (GTDB taxonomy): Bacteria > Actinomycetota > Actinomycetes > Actinomycetales > Microbacteriaceae > Cryobacterium. Next base: position 1,850 of record NZ_JPRS01000021.1, on the reverse strand, counting down.
AATCGTCTCGCCGGGTCTCGATCGCTCGTGCCTCGCGCCTCGACCGACGAGGCACTCGACCGACGAAGCACTCGAGAGGCCAAGCACTCGAGAGGCCAAGGCTTAGTGCCCGAGGGCCAGTCGGATGCCCAAGGCGATCATCACCACGGCGATCACCGCGTCGAGAATGCGCCACGACCCCGGCTTGGCGAACATCGGACGCAGGAGGCGCGCCCCGAAGCCGAGCGCCGAGAACCAGACGAAGCTCGCCGCGACGGCACCTCCGGCCCACCACCAGCGCTCCGCCGTGCCCTGCTGGTTGGCGACGGCACCAAGGAACAGCACGGTGTCCAGATACACATGGGGATTCAGCCAGGTGAGAGCGAGCACCGACATGACGGCTACCCGCATTCCCGTGGACGCCACCACGCCCGACACGACGAGTGCGCCGGGGCGAATCGCTCGCCTGGCAGCGAAGAGCCCATAGATGATCAGGAAGCCGGACCCGAGGACACGAATCACGATCACCGCCACCGGAGCCGCGGCCACGATAATCCCCAGCCCCAACACTCCGGCCATGATGAGTGCGGCATCCGACAGCGCGCAGATCGCGACCACCGGCACGATGACTCGATTGCGTCCCTCGATGCCGAGCCGCAGCACGAAGGCGTTTTGTGAGCCGATCGCGATGATGAGGGAGAGGCCGGTCGCGAGCCCGAGCAGGGCCGGGAGGAGCGTTGAGGAGATGATCACATCTGTAACGCTAGATCCACGGAGTGATTCAGTACAGCTATTGTTTCTAAGGCTGGATAACCTGAGCTTATGCAGCGCTTCACGCTTGAACAGCTCGCCACTCTGCTCGCCCTCGTGAGTGAGGGCTCCTTTGAGACCGCCGCCGCGAGGTTGCACGTGACTCCCTCGGCGGTGTCACAGCGAGTGAAGGCCATGGAGCAGACCTGTGGGCGCGTGCTCGTGCAGCGCACGACACCCATCCGGCTGACCGACGCGGGCGACGTGCTCCTGCGCTACGCCCGACAGGTCGAGCTGCTGGAGGCAGACACGGTTCGCGAGCTGCAGGAGGGCCGCTCCGACGGCGACGCGTTGCTGATACCACTGGCCGTGAACGCCGACAGCCTCGCGACGTGGTTTCTCGACGCTCTGGCCGGGCTCGGCGACCGTCTCGGAGTCGCCTTCGATCTGCATCGGGAGGACCAGGAACACACGACGAAACTGCTTCGCGCCGGAACGGTCATGGCCGCCGTGACCTCCACGAGGGAACCCGTACAGGGCTGCGTCACGGAAGCCCTGGGCAATATGCGGTATCGCGCGGTCGCAACACCCGAGTTCGTCACCCGCTGGCTGCCGGCCGGACCCGGGCTGTCCGGGCTGCCTCAGGCACCCGTCGTGGCCTTCGAACGCAACGACGACCTGCAGGAGGCGTTCCTGCGCGACCACGCCGGCGGCGGCAGCAGTGGCCCCACCCACTACATCCCCACGTCGAACGACTTCGTGCGCGCGATCCTGCTGGGCTTCGGCTGGGGCATGCTCCCCGAGCAGCAGTGCGCCGAGGAGATCGTCGACGGTCGACTGGTGGACCTCGCGCCGACCCTCGCAGTCGATGTTCCGCTGTACTGGCAGCGATGGAACCTCTCGTCGCCCCTGCTCGACGCCGTCTCGATGGCGGTGCGGGACGAGGCGCATGCAACGCTTCGGTCGTTCTAGCCACAGCTCCGATACTCGGATGCGAGATCGGGTCACGGGGTCTCGATCGCTCCTTCGTCGCGCCTCGACCAGCGGAGTGGTCGCGCCTCGACCAGCGGAGTGGTCGCGCCTCGACCAGCGGAGTGTCGCGCCTCGACCAGCGGAGTGGT
>NZ_JPRS01000020.1 GCF_000738085.1 Cryobacterium sp. MLB-32 | reverse complement strand
ATATCTTCGATTTCTCTCGTCCTTATCTGAGAATACCTCGCTTATCTGTTCTATTCGTGGGAGAATGGGGTATGTCAACGACGCAGAAGTCTGATTTTGAGGTGATCGCCCAGCTGGAGCTGGCCGAGGCTTCAATGGCAGCTGCGTTGGCCGAGGTGAACTTCCACGGCCTGCACGAAGAAGCATCCCTCAGGGTGATGGCGGTGGTCGAGAAGATGGGCCGCCGAGTAGACGGGGCCAGGGTCCCGTCGGCAACAGATGTCGCAGCGAGGGCCGATACGGCCCTCGGCCACGAGTCCTTGGCTTACAAGAACGGATGCCGAGGCAAGTATGACCTGATCACCGGAGTGACGCGGGTGTCGGGCTCGGAGGCCAAGCGGCGGATGCGGCTCGGCCTCCTCATCTCGGGTGTGGCAGGTGCCGCGAGTGGGCTGCTCGGGCAGGAACTGCCGGTATTGCACCCGGCAGTCGCCGAAGGGCTTTCCTCCGGGGAACTCGGAGTGGACGCGGCCGAGGTGATCGTCACCGCGTTGGAGCCGCTGTCGCGGCGGGTCGCTCCCGACGACCTCGACCGGGCCGAACGGGCACTGGTGGCGTCGGCGACCGGGGCCATCACCCCCGAGACCGCAGGACTGCCGGGGGCGGGGATCGCTTTCTCAGCCGATCTGATTCGGGCGCAGGCCCACGAGTGGGAAGCTCGTCTCGACCCGGACGGCGCAGCCCCCTCCGATGAGGCCACCGCTGCGAAGAGTAACGTCGGGTTCGGCCGACTGAAAGCAGGCCTCTACCCGTTGCGGGGCGGGGTCACGCCGGAGTTACGCGGGGTGATGGATGGCGTCTTCAACACCTTCCTCTCGGCCCACGCGACACCGAAGTTCCCTAGCGCCGAGCAGCTAGCGCTGATCGAGGCCGGGGAGCTCATCCCGGGAGCCGAGGAATTCGAAGACCCACGCACGGGCGGCGAGAAGCGGGCCGACATCATGCGTGCGATATTCGACGCTGCGTCGCGAGACTGCAAGACACCGAGCATGGGAGGAGCGGCTCCCGTGGTCATGGTGCACGTGAACGCGGCCGACCTCAAGAGTGGGCACGGTGTCGGCTGGGTCGACGGGGTCGAGGCACCCGTTTCGCTCCGCACGGTGCGGCAGAAGATGTGCGCCGGCGGGTTCCAGGAAATGATCTTCGGCGAGAACGGCGAAGTCCTCCATCTCGGTGAGAAGAAAAGGTTCTTCACCCCGGGCCAACGTCGGGCGATCGCCGCGAGAGACGGCGGCTGCGTAATACCGGGCTGCACGATCGCCGCGGCTTGGTGCGAGGTGCACCACATCATTCCGTGGCAGTTCAAGGGAAAGACCGACATCGACAACGGATGCCTCCTCTGTTGGTACCACCACGCGACGATCGACACCTCCGGGTGGGAGATTCGCATGGTGCGAGGTCGCCCCGAAGTGCGAGGTCCGGTGTTGTTTGATCCGACCCGCACCTGGCGACCCGCCGCCGCTCACCGGGCCAATACGCGCAGCCGAGCATCGGGCTAGGACTCCGCCCGGTGCCATCTCGGCCCGGTGCGATCTCAGCCCGGTGCGATCACAGCCCGGTGCCGACTCAACTCGCCAGCGCGAACTCGACCCAGAGCGGATAGTGGTCGGAGATTCGCCACGACAGCTGAGCCGGCGGCATGCCGGGGTAGACGAACCGGGGAAAGTCGAAGGACCCTCCATGGTTCGTGTACTCAAGCCCGGACAGGAGGGATTTCACGGGGTGAGTGTTCGTGGTGAACCAGGCGATCTGGTCGTAGAAGTGTGCGGTCTTGGCATCGTCGAAGATGGTGCGCGGCAGGTTGTTGAGCTCGGGCGGTGGGAACAGACCCGTTTCGACAAAAGCGTTGTAGAGCGGGTTGCCATAACGGTCGATGTTGAAGTCGCCCAATACGAGCAGGTTGTCGTTCCAATCATTTCGGCGGTCTGCCCAGTCCCGCATCCAGTTCGCGAACGCGCGGATCTCCGGGATGCGTTCGCTCACGCTGGCCCAGACGATGTGCACGGTCGTGAGAATGAACTCCACCCCTCCGCGGGTGAAACTGGCCGCGTACGGTGACCTGGCGAATTGCGTCGCCGTTGCCTGCCGCAGCCCGGTCGGCAGCACGATCTCGCCCACCAAGCCGGATGGTTGCACGCGCGTCGTGTCGTACAAAAAGGTCAGCCTCTCCCCATTACCCGCGTCGCCCTCCGTGACATCCGAGGTGAGCACTCGCCAGTGCGGTCCGAGGCTCTGCATCAGAAACCGCAGGGCGGCGACGTCGCGGCGAACCTCCTGTACGGCCGCAACGTCCCACCGGGAGATGATTTCCGCGATACTCGCCACGGCACGCCAGTCACGCTGCGGTTTGTCGGCGGCGCTGGCCGACCAGGTCGGCGAGACGCTCGCGAAGCCGCGCAAATTCCAGCTTCCGATGAGCAGGTTCGTGGCGGTTTTCGGCGGAACGACAGCGTCGACGGCGGCACCCAACTTCGTGAGTTCCGTGGCCACATCCGCTGGCACATCCACCACGCCAACCATAAAAGCACAACTTGCGCCGTGGAGCTACCCCTACAGGAAGGGCTCTCCGATCAATGTCTCGGCGCGTTCCCACAGCCGTGCGGCCACGCCGCGATCGCGTGACGTGCGCGTGGCCGGTTGGCGGGTCGGTGCACCGCGGGTGAGGAAACGCGGGCCGAAGTAGTCGCCGCCGTGGGCATCCGGGTCGATCGCCGCGCGCACGGTGGGCCAGGCGCCGTGCTGCTTGCTTTGCGCCCCCACGAGGAACTGCAGTCCGTCGGTGACGCGCTTCGTCGGCGTGATCTCATTGACGCCGGCGATGGTCGGGGTGAGACCGGAAATGGAATACCCGGGATGCGCCACGAGCGACTGCACCATGCCCGCGCCGTTCGCCCTGAGGCGTCGGTCGAGTTCGAAGCCGAACACCTGCATCGCGATCTTCGACTGCGCGTAGGCCTTCCACCCGTTGTACGTGGTGGCGAGCTGGAGGTCGTCGAGCGAGGAGTCCATCAGCCGCGAGATCATCGATCCGAGCGACACCACCCGACTGCCAGGCGTGCGACGCAGGGCCATGAGCGTGCCGGCCGTGAGGGCGAAGTGCCCCAGAAAGTTGGTGGCGAAGATGAGCTCATTGCCGTCCAGGCTCACCTGCCGGTCGGCCGACGGGTGCACGATTCCCGCGTTGAGGATGAGCCCGTCGAGGCGCGGCAGCGCGCGCAGCGTCTCGGAGACGTCGCGCACCGACTGCAAGTCGGACACGTCGAGCTGCAGCGATGAAACGGATGCCCCCGGCACACGGGAACGAATGGCCGTGAGCGCCGACTCCGCTCGCTCCGGGTTGCGGCAGGCGAGGATCACGTGCGCACCGGCACCCGCGAGCTGCTCGCTCGTGAAATACCCGAGACCGGCGTTGGCGCCGGTCACCACGAAGGTCTTGCCGACCTGCGTGGGCAGGGTGCGCGGGTTCCAGCTCACGACAGATCGGTCGATATGGTTCCGGTGGCGATCTGCACGTGGTGGTGGATGACCTCGGCGATCACGAAGTTGAGGAATTTCTCCGCGAACATCGGGTCCAGGTGGGCCTCGACGGCGAGGGCCCGCAGCCGGTCGATTTGCTCGAGTTCGCGGCCGGGATCGGCGGGCGGCAGCCCGTGCACGGCCTTGAGCCGGCCGACCTGCTGCGTGAACTTGAAGCGTTCGGCGAGCATGTGGATGAGCGCTGCGTCGATGTTGTCGATGCTTTCGCGAATGCTGTGCAACTGGTCAATTGCGTCCTGGCCCGCGTCGGCGGGCAATTCCTCGTGTACGGCCATGCTTCGACGATAATGCATGCGGCTGCCCGCCTCCGCGCGGCCCCGCCGGTCCCCCATGATTCAGGGTGTCGTGACCGGTGCGCTCCCGCGCAGCGGCCGGCGGGAACGCGGGCCGAAGCGCAGTCTCTTCTGCGTAAGCAGAATGCCGAACAGCACGAGAACGGCGCCGGTCGGCTCGTGCCACGAGAAGGTTTCGGCCAGAACGAGTACACCCAGGGTCACGCCAACGACCGGCGTGACGTACGTCACCATGGAGGTGTTCGTCGGCCCCCACGCGCGCAGCACGTTGATGTTCCAGATGTAAGCGAGACCGGTACCGAGCGCGCCGAGCGTCAGCAGGCTCAGCACGATGGACCAGCTGAGCTGCACGGGCTGCCAGGCGAGCACGGGTGTTAGCAGCAGCATCAGTGCCCCGGCGAGCCCGATGTTCATGAACGCGAACGTGCTGCCGGCGATCGGGCGACCGCTCAGGAACTTGCGGGTGTAGCCGAACGTGAAGCCGTAGCAGACCGCCGCTCCCAGGCAGGCGAGCTGCCCCCAGAGGTCACCGGTGAGCGCGGCGTAGCGCCACGGCGCGATGATCACCACGACTCCGAGAATCCCGATGACGACACCGACCGCCTGGCCGCGCGCGAGACGTTCCACCCGAAAGGCCAGGGTGGCCATCAGCGCGGTCATGATGGGTGTCACCGCGTTGTAGATACTCGCGAGGCTCGAGGACACGTACTGTTCGGCCCAGGCGAAGAGGAGGTGCGGAACGAGGCAACCCGTGATCGCGATCACCAGGAAATGCACCCAGACAATCGGCTCCCGGGGCAGCACGGGGCCGCCGTTTACGCGTGGACGCCGGGCGAGCACGATCAGGCCCAGGGTGAGCCCGCCCAGCACAAGACGGGACCAGGCCACCTGACCGAAGGTGACGCCATCGAGGGCGATCTTCATGAAGAGGAAGCTGGCACCCCAGATCAGACCCATGCCGACAAATTGGAGGCCGACGAGGGTCGTATTGGAGGAGGGAGTTGAGGCCACGTGCCGAGACTATCCCGCCCCGCCGGCGTGCCGCGCCCCCGGCCACGGTGACGGGCGTCTTCCGGCGTTCGGCCCGGCCGACGAGCCCCCGAATCCCCCGCTATCGGGGCTTGGTGTCGCGCGCCACGGAGCGGTAGGTGATCGATCGGCCAGGATAGGCGTCGATGCGTTCGTGCAAACCGGCACGAACGGTGGGCCATTCGTCGGCGAGGATCGAGTAGACGGCCGTGTCACGCCACGAGCCGTCGGCGCGGGGTCGGTCGCGGCGCAGCACGCCCTCGAACGTGGCCCCGATGCCCTCGATCGCGGCCCGTGACCGCACGTTGATGGAATCGGCCTGCAGCTGGATGCGGCCGAACCCGTTGAGGAAGGCCTCGTCCAGGAGGAGCAGCTTTGTTTCGGCGTTGACGGCGGTTCCCCACACGCGCGGATCGTAGGCAGTCCAGCCGAGGTGGGCGGATTCACACTCGAGGTCGAGGTCGCCGAGCGTCGTTGTGCCCACAAGGTCCCCGTCGTTGAGGCCACCGAGCAGCCGAACGCCAAACGGCAGGCTTTCCCATTGAAAGTAGCCGCGCGCCCAGACGATGAAACCGTCGACATCCGTTCTGAGGGCGGACAGGCCACCGCCGTACCCGTTCTCGAAGACCGCACGATTCGCGATCGCCGCATGCAGCTCCGGCAGGACGGCGCTGCCGAGGGGCTGCAGCTGAACGAAGCGGCCTCGCAGCGTGCGGGTGAGCGGACGAACTGCGGTCACGACAAGCATTCTGCCACCACCGACACAAAGCGATGGCCCCCATCTCGCGAAAATTCGAGGGATGAGGGCCGGCCCGACGTGGCGGTTTAGTCGATGAGGTCGTGGCGCACCACGATTGCCTCACGGTCGGGGCCGACGCCGATCGCAGAAATACGAGCACCGCTGATGGACTCGAGCTTGAGCACGTAGTTCTTGGCGTTCTGCGGCAGGTCGTCGAAGTCGCGAACGTTGGTGATGTCTTCGGTCCAGCCGGGGAACTCCTCGTAGATGGGAGTCGCGTGGTGGAAGTCGGACTGCGAGACCGGAACCTCGTCGACGCGCACGCCGTCGACGGAGTATGCAACGCACACCGGGATGCTGTCGAGGCCGGTGAGCACGTCGAGTTTGGTGAGCACGAAGTCGGTGACACCGTTGATGCGCGACGTGTAGCGGGCGATGGGCGCGTCGTACCAGCCACAGCGGCGCGGGCGACCGGTTGTGGTGCCGAACTCAAAGCCCTTGGCCCGCAGGAACTCGCCGGAATCGTCGAAGAGCTCGGTGGGGAAGGGGCCGGAACCCACGCGGGTCGTGTACGCCTTCACGACCGCGATCACGCGATCGATCCGGTTGGGCGCGATACCCGAACCGGTCACGGCGCCACCGGAGGTGGCGTTAGACGACGTGACGAACGGGTACGTACCGTGGTCGACGTCAAGCATCGTGGCCTGGCCGCCTTCGAACAGCACGGTCTTGCCGGCATCAAGCGCCTGGTGCAACAGCAGTGCGGTGTCGGCGACCATCGGGCGCAGGCGCTCCGCGTAGCCGAGCAGCTCATTGACGACCTCGTCAACCTCGATCGCGCGGCGATTGTACACCTTCACGAGCAGGTGGTTCTTCTGGTCGAGGGCACCCTCCACCTTCTGACGCAGGATGTTCTCGTCGAAGAGGTCCTGCACGCGGATGCCGACGCGGTTGATCTTGTCGGCGTAGGACGGTCCGATGCCGCGGCCGGTTGTGCCGATCTGGCGCTTGCCGAGAAAACGTTCGGAGACCTTGTCGAGGGTGCGGTGGTACGCCGTGATCAGGTGGGCGTTCGCGCTCACCTTGAGTCGGGACACGTCCACGCCGCGCTCGCTGAGCGCGTCGAGTTCTTCGAAGAGCACTTCGATGTCAACGACGACTCCGTTGGCGATCACGGGAGTGACGCCGGGGCTCAGGATGCCGGACGGGAGCAGGTGCAGGGCGTACTTCTCGTCACCGACCACGACGGTGTGACCGGCATTGTTTCCACCGTTGAACTTGACGACGTAGTCGACGCGGCTTCCGAGCAGGTCTGTGGCCTTACCCTTGCCTTCGTCGCCCCACTGGGCGCCGATCAGGACGATCGCTGGCATGTCTAGTTCTCTCCTCGTATAACAAAAGCTTCTGTGGGGGGCGCGGGATCGCTGCCCGGGTTCACGGCCGACAGGGCCTCTATGCGTCCGATCGCGGCAGGGTCGGCATCCGTGAGGAATGTCGTGAGCCGGGTGACCTCGTCGGTCTCACCGATCTCGCCTGCGGCGCGGCGAAGCGCGAACAGGGCGCGCAGAACACCGCGGTTCGGCTCGTGGCTCCACGGAACGGGTCCGTGGCCCTTCCAACCGGCCTTACGCAGGGAATCGAGGCCGCGGTGGTAGCCCACCCGGGCAAAGGCGTACGACTCGAGGGTGCGTCCCTCCTCGAATGCCACATCGGCGAGGGCCGCCCAGGCGAGCGAAGAAGTCGGGTGCGCCCACGCCACGCCAGCAATGTCTTGCCTTGCGGTTCGGCTGAGCGCCGCGATCACCTCCGATTCTTCGGGGAGGAGGGTCGCTGGCTGGTCAAGCAAATTTTCGCCGGTCACACTAGATACTATCGCGGCGCGGTTGAAGACCACCTAACGAGGGCCGACCGAACAGGGGCGAGTGGGCGGGGCTAGGCGGGCGTACGCTGCTGCGCCGCGATGCACCAGCCGCCGTCGTCGAACACATACGTGGTCGACACGAAGTACTCATGGAGGTGCTCGCCGCGTCGCAGGACGACCCGCGACACCACGATTCCGGCATGGTCATTCAGGCGAATCACGGCGGGCTCGTGCAGCTGGTATTCGTCGCAACTCGCGAGTTCCACGATCGGTCCGGTGAGGTCGGCGCGGCCGATGATGGCACCGGGCAGGATCAACAGGCCGTCACGGGTCATGAAGCGCTGAAAGTAATCAGCACCCTGACCGGCCACGAGGGCCTGCCACCCCTCGTGTTCTTCGTGGAGTAGGCGGGCGGCAGATCATCAGTGATCGCAGTCATGCCACCACGGTAGCGCGTGTGGAGGGCCTGTGGAATAGAACTTTCGGGCTACCCCGGCTGGCCTGGGCGCACGCGGCACTGACGCGATCAGTGGGAGGAGGACTTCGTCGTGCCTTTCTTGCGCCCGGTGAGGGCGACACCCAGCGCAGCGAGGAACAGGACCAACCCGGCGACCCAGAGGATTGTGGCCCAGTCCTGCGCCCAGCCGCGCCTGCCCAAGAGCGTCACGACCAGGCCTGCCAGGATCAGGCCCGTCACCGTCATCCTGCGCTTCATGCGATCACGCGACTGACTCTTCGCCTCGTGAACATGTTTCCCCCGTTGTGGCTGCGCGAAGAGCTCCCCCTTCAGCGTGAATGCGAACTACACCCAACATAGGCCCGACGTGCGGGCCCGCTTTTCAGAAGTGGTGTTGCAGTACCCAGTTGTGCATCGTGACGGCGGCGGCAGCCGAGGCGTTGAGCGACCGGGTGGAGCCGAACTGGCTGATCTCGACGATGGCGTCGGCGGAGGCGACCGCCGCCTCCGACAGGCCCGGCCCTTCCTGCCCGAACAACAGCACGCAGCGCTCCGGGAAGCGGTAAGTCTCGATGATGACGGAGCCGGGAACGTTGTCGATCGCGATGATCGGCAGGCTTTCGGCGGCCGCCCACTCGACGAATGTCGCCACATCCGGATGGTGCATCACGTGCTGGTAGCGGTCGGTCACCATGGCGCCCCGCTTGTTCCAGCGCTTGCGGCCGATGATATGCACGGTGTCCGCCGCGAAGGCGTTGGCGCTGCGCACGATCGACCCGATGTTCATATCGTGCTGCCAATTTTCGATCGCGACATGAAACGGATGCCGATGCTCGTCGAGGTCGGCAACGATCGCGGCCATGAGCCAGTACCGGTAGCGGTCGATCACGTTGCGGGTGTCGCCGCGCTCAAGCAGCTCCGGGTCGTAGATGGCTTCGGTGGGCCACTCCCCCTGCCACGGTCCGACACCGTAGGTCGAAAGCTCGTTTGTGGGGTTATCAGCTGGCGTACTCACTGATTAACTTTATCGCGCCGCGCCTGTCCGGTTGTCGTGCCTCGGGGTCAGGTCTGAGCATCCGGTCGCGGGACCTCAATCGACCCTCCATCGACCCTCCGTCGCGCCTCCGTCGCGCCTCGACCAGCGCGACATGTGGCAAGGGGTTTCGGTGCGCCTAAATATTTACTACTGTTTCGGTATGACACGAACCGAGGCGCCGCGCCGGGACCGGTCGATGACGCCCACGACCGTGGCGTCGTCGCGTCTGCTCTGGCTGCTCGGTCCGGCCCTCGTCGCCGGCGTCGCCTACCTTGACCCCGGCAACGTGGCGAGCAATATGACCGCCGGGGCCCGCTACGGCTATCTGCTGGTCTGGGTGGTGGTGGCCGGAAATGTGATGGCCTGGCTGATCCAGTACCTGTCCGCGAAGCTCGGCATCGTCACCGGTCAGAGCCTGCCCGAGATTCTCGGCATCCGCATGAAGCGCCCGCTCGCCCGGCGGCTCTACTGGATCCAGGCGGAACTGGTGGCGATGGCCACGGACCTCGCCGAGATCATCGGCGGAGCGGTGGCCCTGTACCTGTTGTTCGGCCTGCCGCTCGTCGTCGGCGGAGCGATCACGGGCCTGATCTCGATGGTCGTGCTGATGGTGCACACCCGGAGCGGCCCCAAGGTCTTCGAACGGGTGATCGTGGCACTCATGCTCATCATCACGGTGGGCTTCACCGTGGGCGTCTTCCTGTCGCCGCCCGACGCCGGGCAGGTTCTCGGCGGTTTGGTTCCCCGCTTCGAAAGCGCCAATTCCGTGCTGCTCGCCGCCTCCATTCTCGGCGCCACGATCATGCCGCACGCCATTTACGCGCATTCCTCTCTGGCCCGTGACCGCTTCCCGGAGTGGCAGGGCACCACGGCCACCAGGCGCCTCCTCTGGGCCACGAAGTGGGACGTGACGATCGCCATGCTGATCGCCGGAACCGTGAACCTCGCCATCCTGCTGCTGGCGGCATCCGCTTTGCAGGGGGTGGACGGAACCGACACGCTGCAGGGCGCCTATGCCGCCATTCAGGCCTCGCTCGGGCCCGCTATCGCCACCTGCTTCGCGATCGGCTTGCTCGCCTCCGGACTCGCCTCCACGTCGGTGGGCGCCTACGCCGGAGCCGAGATCATGGAGGGGCTGCTGCACCTGCGCGTTCCCCTGCTGCTGCGGCGGCTGGTCACCCTGATTCCGGCCCTGGTGATTCTGGGCATCGGCTTCGACCCCACGGAGGCGCTGGTTTTGAGCCAGGTTGTGCTCTCGTTCGGCATCCCCTTCGCCCTCATCCCCCTCGTCTGGCTGACCGCCCAACGCGGCCTGCTCGGAACCTTCGCGAACCGCTGGTTCACCACCGTGGCCGGCGCAGTCTGCGCGGTGGCGCTCGTGGCGCTCAATGCGGTGCTGCTCGTTCTCGTCTTCACCTCCCCCTGAGCCGCCGGGCTACGCTGAGACCGCCATGAAGCACACGATCACCGCATCCGAGGATTACCTCAAGACCATTTATTCGCACACGGAATGGCAGAACGACCCGATCACGCCGAAGGCGCTCGCCACCCGGCTCGGCGTGGCACCGTCATCCGTCACAGAGATGGTGAAGAAGCTCGCCGCGGCCGGCCTGATCAAGCACGTTCCGTATGGCCCCCTTGCCCTCACGGAGGCCGGCGTGTTGCGGGCCACCGCCGTCGTACGTCGTCACCGGCTGATCGAAACCTGGCTCGTGCGCGAAATGGGTTACGCCTGGGATGAGGTGCACGAGGAGGCCGAGGTGCTGGAGCATGCCATCTCCGACCGGCTGCTCGACGCCATCAACGCCCGTCTCGGCTACCCCGCATGCGACCCGCACGGCGACCCGATCCCCCTCGCCGACGGCACGTCCCCCCGCCCGCAGGCGATCCCGCTGGCCGAGGCCGGAGCCGGGCACATCGGCACGGTGCTGCGGGTGAGCGACCGGGATTCGGCGGTGCTGCGCGAGCTCGCCGCGGACGGGATCGGCCCGGGAGTGGACTTCACGGTGCTCGAGCCGCTGACCCTGCAGTTCCCCGACGGCCAGACCCGCCGGTTGAGGGCCGATGCCGGAGATGCGGTCTGGGTGACACATGACCGCAATGCCACGGCGCCCAGCTAGGCTGAAACCCCCAACGACAGGAGCGCCCCATGGCTCGCCGTGACGAAATCGAATGCTGGCTCACCGACATGGACGGCGTGCTCGTACACGAGAACCAGGCCCTGCCGGGCGCTGCCGAGCTGCTGCAGCAGTGGACCGATACCGGCACGCCGTTCCTCGTCCTGACCAACAACTCCATCTTCACGCCGCGGGACCTGAGCGCCCGACTGCGCGCATCCGGGCTGAACGTGCCCGAAGATCGCATCTGGACATCGGCGCTCGCGACGGCTGATTTCCTCAAGGAGCAGATGCCCGGCGGCACGGCGTTCGTCATCGGGGAGGTCGGTATTACGACGGCGCTGCACGAAGCCGGCTTTGTGATGACCGAGACCAACCCCGATTTCGTGGTCGTCGGAGAGACCCGCAACTATTCCTTCGAGGCCATCACCAAAGCCATCCGCCTGATTCTCAACGGCGCCCGCTTCATCGCGACCAACCCCGACGCGACCGGCCCCAGCAAAGACGGCCCGATGCCCGCGACGGGCGCAATTTCAGCGCTCATCACCAAGGCCACCGGCATGGAACCCTATGTCGTGGGCAAGCCCAACCCCATGATGTTTCGCTCCGCCATGAACAAGATCGGCGCACACTCCGAGAACACGGCCATGATCGGCGACCGCATGGACACCGACATCGTCGCCGGCATCGAAGCGGGGCTGCACACCATCCTCGTGATGACCGGTATCAGTGACGCCGCGGAGATTGCGCGCTATCCGTTCCGTCCGCACGAGACCCTCGCCGGGGTGCACGAACTGGTCTCAGCCGAACTGGTCGAGTCCGACGAAATCTAACGTGGCCCGTTCACGTCAGCGACGCTCGAGGATCACGACCGGTATTTCTCGAGTCGTTCGCTGTTCGTAGGCCTCGAAGCCCGAGTACTCCGCCTTTTGGGCCTCCCAGATGCGCCGCCGCTCCTCTCCGTCCGCCACTCGGGCGCGCACCATTACGGTCTCGGTGCCGACCTCAACGGATGCCTCCGGCGTCGCCACGAGGTTGTGGAACCACGCTGGGTTGCTCGGCGCGCCGGCCTTGGAAGCGAAGACCGCAAAGGTGTCACCGACGGCGCGGTACATCATCGGGCTGACGCGTTCGAGCCCTGATTTGGCTCCCTGCGAATGCAGCAGCAGCAACGGGGCACCAGCGAACTGGCCGCCGACCCGGCCCTCATTGGCCCGGAACTCGGCGATGATCTTGTCGTTCCACGATGGTTCCGCCATGGCACACCTTCCGATCGTGCCGTCAGCCTACGCCCGATGCTAAACGGCGGGACCGGGACCGGCCACACTCGTGGTGAGCGGCTCCGCCGATGACCGGCTGACGAAGCAGTAGTAGTGACGTGACGTGTCGGTCCATTGCTCCTCCTCAATCGGGTAACTGCCCTGCACCTGCAGGTCGGGGTACGCGCCGGCCGCGGTGAGGTCGAGGATGCCGGGCGCACTGCACAGCAGGTTCATCTGCGCGGCCAGGGCGGCCTCGCCGGGGAAGGCCGTCGTGGCATCGCCGCCGAAGGACCCGCGGTAGACAAGCTGGGCGCCGTGCGCGGCGGCGCAGTCGGAGACGGTGAAAATCTCGTCCCAGGGCGACCCATAGGGCTGCAGGCATTCGCCACCGAACAGAGTGTTCCAGGCGTGCTCGCCCGTCGCTGCATCGCCGTGACCTCCGGGGTCGGGGTGGGCGTTGGCGTGGCCGTGGGCGTGGCGCTAGCGGTGGGCGCTGCGACGGGCAGCAGAGCTGCACTGCCGGCCAGCCGCTGGCCCAGCAGGAACAGGCCGACCAGCACGATGACGGCCAGCACTGCGACACCGACCCAGATCACGATCCGCGTGGCCCTGGTCGATGACGGAACCGACGAATGGCGGCTCGGAAGGCTCTGGACGGTCTCGGTGCTGTCGGGCGCGGATGCTCCCGCATCCGTGGCGCCCAGCGGCGGCGGAAGCGTGGAGTCCAGTTCCAGATCGGCGCCACGAGACTCGGGCGTCGGGCGCGCCGCGCCCTCGACGTCGGGATTCTCGAACGCGTCCGTGGGGGTCAACGCCGGGGTCAGCGCCGGCGGCAGCGCCGATGCTGCGGGAATCGGCGTTGTCCACCAGGGCTCGGGCTCAAGCTCCGCCTGGGTGCGGGCGGAACGGAGAACGGAGTCGAACTCCGACGCCAGGACGGGCGGCGCGGGAGTCGGAGCGGTCGCCACTCGCTCGTCGGGCAGCGCCGCAGCGGGCAGCATCGCAACGGGCAACCCCGCATCGGGCACGGGCGCGGCGGGCATCGTCGGTTTTTCGGCGGGCACCGATTCGACGAGGGGAGGCGTGACGGGCGCAGAGGGCACAGGCTCGACAGATTCGGCAGGCGGTTCAGGCAGTTCAGACTGCTCAGACTGCTCAGCTGGCTCAGCTGGCTCATCCTTCGTGTCTGATTCGCCGAATTGCGAGCTCAGCCAGTCCACGCCCTGGTCGGACGCGTCGTCTTTGGGCACTAGTTCAGCCCCAGATCCTCAAGCGAGAGGGCCGCGTAATACGGGTAGCCGGCGGCCTCGATGATCTCGCGGGCCCCGGTGTTGCGGTCAACGACCACGGCGACACCGGCGATGATCGCACCGACCTTGAGCAGCGCCTCAATCGCCGCCAAGGGCGAGCCGCCGGTCGTGGACGTGTCTTCGAGCACGACAACCCTCTTGCCGGCGAGGTCTGGACCCTCAACCTGGCGGCCGCGGCCGTGGTCCTTGGGCTCCTTGCGAACCACGAAGGAGTCGTAGCTCCTACCGACGGCGGCGCCTGGTGCATCACAGCGGCGGCGATGGGATCGGCCCCCATCGTGAGTCCGCCGACGGCGGCAACGTCGGGAATGTCCTTGATCAGGTCGAGCATGACTTGGCCGATGAGCGGGGCAACGCGGTGATCGAGACTCACTCGGCGCAGATCCACGTAGTACGTGGCCGACTTACCGCTCGTGAGCACAAAGTCTCCGTGAAAAACGGCCTCGGCCGAGATGAAATCGATGAGTTTCTGCCGCGTTTCTTTCACAGAAACAACATTAGGGCATCGACTCAACGGGTCGCTCCTAGAAGATGCGAACCAGCGCGCGTTCCGGGGCCCGACGGTATCCATCACGGGCGACGACGCCGACCAGGGCAACGATGGAACCGACGGAAATGATGGCGAGGAGAACGAGAAGAGCGAACACGGAAGTGCCTTTCGAAAAGAGGTGGCTGGTCGTGGGACGGAGGCGCCATTGCTCGTGATCGACGTCTCTATTTCAGCACCGAAAACCGTGCAGCACAATCGCACTATTTAGCCATAGTTGTGTAGATTTGCTACATGGATGTGCAGCGACTCGAGCTGCTCCGCGAATTGGCGGAGCGCCACACGGTGACGGCGGTTGCCAGGGCCACCCACCGCACGCCCTCTGCGGTGTCCCAGCAGCTCAAGGTGCTCGAGCGAGAGGCCGGCCTGCCGCTCACCGAGCGCAACGGGCGTGGACTCGTGCTCACGTCAGCGGGCCGCGCGCTCGCCCGCAGCGCCACGGATGTGGCGGTCGCCCTGGAGCGCGCGAATGCTCTCTGGGACGAGTTCCGGAACCTGGCAACGGGCGAAGTGAGCGTGGTCACCTTTCCCACCGCCGGCCAGATGCTGTTGCCCGGCGCTCTGGCCGAGCTCTCCGAGACTCCCGGCCTTATCGTCACCTGCACCGACCTCGACCCGGAGCTCAGCGACTTTCCGGCACTCACGGCAGAATTCGACATCGTGCTCGCCCACACAATGCGTGGCGAGCCGGCCTGGGGCGGCCGCGGCCTCAGCGTGGTTCCGCTCATGACCGAACCACTCGACGTGGGTCTGCCGGCCGACCACCGGCTGGCAGCACGTGCATCCGTGTCAGCGAGCGATGTGGCCGGAGAACCGTGGATCGGCGTGCCGGAGGGCTACCCGTTCGAACGAATCCTGCACGAGATCGAGCAGCAGTCAGGCGCACGCCTCACCGTTACCCAGCGGTTTGCCGATCTTCGCCTGGTCGAGTCCTTCATCACCGCCGGGCTCGGCATCGCCCTTGTACCCCGGTACACCTCGGGCGGCGGGCAGCCGGGAAGGTTGGTGCTCAAACCATTGCGGGGCGTCGATTCCGAGCGGCAGATCGTTGCCCTGATGCGCCCGGACAGGGCCGAACGCCTGGCCGTGCGCACCGTCGTCGAGGCTCTGCGACTGCAGGCCGCGCGGGTGCAGTCCAAGCACACGCCGCGCTGACCTGGCCGCCGGCCGCCTCCTTAGGCTCGCCCGTGGGACACCCGCGAGCGCCGCGACACCGAGTCCACAATCACGGCCAGCAGCAGCACCGCACCCGTGATCATGTAGCGGATCGACGAATCCAGATTGAGCAGTGTGAGCCCGCTGGAGATGGACTGGATCACCAGGATTCCCAGCAAGGCCGAGAATGCGGTACCGCGGCCGCCGAAGAGGCTCGCACCACCGATCACCGCTGCGGCGATGGCATTCAGGTTCGTGTCGCCGCCGCCGCTGCCCTGATTCGCCGCCGCGAGCCGAGCGGCCGCCAAAACGCCTCCGATGACGGCGAACGTGGAGCAGAGCACGAAGATCGAGAGATAGACGCGCTTGACCTTGATGCCGGCACGCCGGGCGGCCTCAACGTTGCCACCGATTGCGTACACGGATCGTCCCCATTTGGTTCGGGTGAGGAAGAAATTCATCACCACGACGAAGGTGAGGAACAACAGGAACATCAGGCCCACACCGCGCGCCTGATTCAGGTACCACGCGGGAACGCCCAAAACGATGAGCAGGCCGAGGGTCTTGGCCACCAGAACGGAGGTGAGCGGCGCCGAAAGTCCAGCGACCTCGCGTCGCCGGGCAGTGACCCACGATTGGGCAGCGTACGCCGCAACCACGAGCACCACGAGCACGTAAGAGAGCCAGTCCGGCAGGAACCACTGCTGGGCGAACTGCACGATCCAGGAGTCGAAGGGGATGTTGATCGACCCCGTCTTACCGAGCACGTACAGCTGCAGCCCGAGGAACCCGAGCAAACCCGCGAGGGTGATCACGAAGCTGGGCACGCCGAAACGGGTGAAGAGCAGCCCATAGAGCAGTCCAACCAGAACGCCGGCGACGAGGGCAGCCAGCAGCGCCAGCGCCAGCGGCCAGCCCAGGTTGACGAAGCCCACCGCCAGAATGGCGGCACCCAGTCCGCTCACCGATCCCACCGAGAGGTCGATCTCCCCGAGCAGCAGCACCAGAACGATGCCGATGGAGATGGTGCCCACAGCGGCGCACTGCAGGGTGAGGTTGACGAGGTTGATCGGAGAAAGGAAGTTGGGGTTGAGGGCATAGAACGCAATCCAGATCACGATGAGGCCGATCACGACCGGGAGAGATCCGAGGTCACCGGTTCGGACCCGAAGCCAGGACGCCTCCACCGCGCCTTTCAAGCCTTTGCGTTGAATCAGTCGTTCATCCTGCAGGTCGGCCGCCACAGACGACATGGGTGCGTCAGTGTCGGGGCCGGCTGGCGTGCTGGCAGGTGTGCTGGGGATGCTCATGAGTGGTCCTCCTCATCGCCGCGGGCCTGTGCCCGTCGGGTCACCGCATTGTCCGAGGCTCCCGTGATCGCCGCGATGATCTCCTCGTAGCTCACCTCCCCGACCGTGAATTCACCATTGTTGCGGCCCAAGCGAAGTACCACAATACGGTCGGCCACCGCCTGCACATCGGCCATGTTGTGGCTGATGAGCACCACCGCCAGCCCACGTTCCCTGAGCCGCTCAATCAGGTTGAGCACCTCCGCCGTCTGGGCCACACCCAAAGCCGCGGTCGGCTCATCGAGGATCACGATGCCGGGCTCTCCGATCAAGGATCGTGCGATCGCCACGGTCTGGCGCTGCCCGCCGGAGAGTGACGCGACGACGATACGCACGGAGGGGATCTTCGCCGACAGCTGGCGCAGCAGCTGCCACGCTCGTTGCTCCATTTCAACTTCGTTGAGGGTCACCGTGCCCACCTCGTGCCCGAGGAACAGGTTCGCCACCACATCGAGGTTGTCGCACAGGGCGAGGTCTTGATAGACGGTGGCGATGCCCAGTCGGTTGGAATCCGCGGGCGTGTTGATGGAGACAGGCTTCGCGTCACAGACGATCGTGCCGCTGTCTGCGGGGTGCACTCCGGCGAGGATCTTGATGAGGGTCGACTTGCCGGCACCGTTGTCACCGACGAGCGCTACCACCTCGCCCTTGTAGACGTCGAGATTGATATCGGTCAGGGCCTGCACAGCCCCGAAACTCTTGTTGATGCCCCGCATGGTCAACAGCGGCGTGCGGGTCGGTGTCGGGTTGGGTGTGGGAGAGAGGACCGCCATTGGTCTGTCCTTTTGTTGACGGGGCGAGTGAGCCCGGTTATGCCAGATAAGCCCGTTTAAGCAAGATGAGCCCGGTCGCATCAGATGACAGAGCATCAGATGACAGAGCATCAGATGAAGCAGGGTGTATCAGATGACACAGGGCCGGGAACCCCGAGGGATTCCCGGCCCTGTCAGTCAGCTACTGAATGCCGGCCGCTGTGCACGCGTCGGCGTAGGCCGGGGTGCAGATCTGGTCGACGGTGTAGAAGCCGTCCTTGACGACCGTGTCCATGATGTTGTCGACGGTCACGACCACCGGGGTCAGCAGCGTCGACGGGGTTCCCGACACGGTTGTTTCACCGTTGATCGTGCCACCCGTGGCGAGGATGTGCGCCACTTCCGCGGCCTTCTCTGCCTCGGCCTTGATCGCCTTGTACACCGTCATGTACTGGTCGCCCGCGACGATGGCCTGGATGGCCGCCAACTCGGCGTCCTGTCCGGTAACCGGGGGCCACGGGGTTGTTCCGGCCGCCTTCAGCGCGGCAATCGCGCCGCCGGCGGTTCCGTCATTGGCCGCGTAGACGCCCTCGATCTTGCTGCCGAACTGGGTGATCTGGCCCGCCGCCCATTCCTGCGCCTTGTCGGGGCTCCAGTCGGGGGTGTCGTATTCGGCCAGAATCGGGATTCCTGACGGGTCGATCACGGAGTGTGCGCCCTTCTTGAAGAGAGCCGCGTTGCCGTCCGTGGGCGATCCATTGATCATGATCATGCCGGCCGTGGTGCCGTCCTTCTTCATCTTGTCCACGATCGCGGTGCCCTGAAGCACACCGACCTGCTCGTTGTCGAAGGAGATGTAGTAGGAAAGATCAGTGCTCGTGACCAGCCGGTCGTACGAGATGACCGGAACATTTTGCGCTTTCGCCGACGAGACGATGCTCGCCGCGGCGGCCGCGTCAACCGGGTCGAGCACGAGAACCGCGACGCCCTCCGTCAGGGCCGATTCGGCCTGCTGCAGCTGCTTCGCCGCATCCTGGTCCGCGTTGGCGTAGACGATCTCGTAGTTGCCCAGCGACTTCATCTTCGATTCGAAGAGGGGCCGGTCAAAGCTCTCGTAACGCGTCGTCTTCGACTCCGGCAGGAGTAGTCCGATCTTGACCACGTCCGAACTGGATGTGCTTGTTCCTCCGCCACCTGACGTGGAACAGGCGACCAGTGCGCCGCTCGTTGCCATGAGCAGTACCGCCAGGATCGCGGTCTTCCTCCATACTTTTGTCATGAATCTGCCTCCGCTGTGGCCATCCCGAATGATGGTGAAACCAAGGTCGTCCTTTTACG
>NZ_JPRS01000019.1 GCF_000738085.1 Cryobacterium sp. MLB-32 | reverse complement strand
CACCCCGACGCCCACACCGACACCGGGGGCGGGTGGGTCGCTGCTTGGGGAAGAGGTCCCGGCGGTGGCTGTGGCCGCTGGTGAGTCTTCTCCGGTGGAGTTGGGCATGTCTTTCACCTCATCGTCGGCCGGGTCCGTGACCGGTATTCGTTTCTACAAGGGGCCGAGCAACACGGGTACGCATGTGGGGAATCTGTGGTCGTCATCGGGCGTGAAGTTGGCGTCGGTGACGTTCTCGGGGGAAACGGGCTCGGGCTGGCAGACCGCTGATCTGGCGACCCCGGTGGCGCTGACGGCCGGTGAGATCTACACCGTGTCGTATCTGGCGCCGCAGGGTGGATATTCGTATACGGCCGGATATTTTGACACGGCGAAGACGAGCGGAGGACTCACTGCGGCCGCGACGGTGAACGGTCGGTACCTGTATGGAGCCGGAGGCGGTTTTCCGACGTCGTCGTTCAAGTCCACGAACTACTTCGTCGACATTGCCTTCGTCCCGCTTGCATAGGGTCGCGACGCATGCCGGACCGCTGGCAGAGGGCTCACCGCGGATACCGTTTTCTGTTTCCGGCCGTCTGCGTTCAGACTTGACGGATGAACGACACGATGACGGCGGCAGTATTGATGCAGTTCGGAGCACCATCCGCGCTTGAGGTGCGCCTGGACTGGCCCCGGCCCCGGCCGGAGTGTGATCAGGTGCTCGTGCGGGTGACCGCCGCCGCGGTCAACAACACCGACATCTGGACCAGAGAGGGTGCTTACGGGCGGCCCGAAGACCCCGATGCGCTCGCCGGGTGGCTCGGGGACTTCGCGTTTCCGCGCATCCAGGGCGGGGACATCGCGGGGGTGGTCGTGGAGGTCGGTGCCGATGTGTCCGAGGAGATGCTCGGTCGCCGGGTTCTCGTGGATCCGGCCATTTACGGTTCCGACGAGGATGATGCTGCCCCGGTGGGCTACCTCGGCAGCGAGGCCGACGGCGGATTCGCGCAGTATGTGGCGGTCGACGCGAGCCACGCCCACGACGTCGACGTCTCGCCGCTGTCGGACACGCAGCTGGCCTGTCTGCCGGTGGCGTTCGGGACGGCCATGGCCATGCTTGATCGTGCGAATCTCCGTGCCGGGGAGACGGTGTTGGTCACGGGGGCGTCGGGCGGTGTGGGGCTCGCCCTTGTGCAGCTCGCCTCCGCCCTCGGAGCGTACGTCGTGGCGATTACGAGCGGGTCGAAGGGCGACGCGGTAATGGACGCCGGGGCATCCGCTGTGGTCAACGGCGATTCGAACGATGTCGCCGGGCAGGTCGCCGCCGCCGTTCCGGACGGGCTGCACATGGTGGCGGACATCGCGGGCGGAGACGGAGTAGCGACCCTGATGCCCCTCCTGCGCACCGGAGGTCGATGGGTGATCGCCGGTGCCGTGGCGGGGCCGGTGATCGAATTCGATTTGCGTCGCCTGTACCTGCACAACGTGCACCTGATCGGTTCATCCATGCACACCCGTGTGCACTTTCGTCGTCTGGTCGACCTGGCCCGCAGTGGAAGCCTGCGACCGCACATCAGCAGCACCTATGCCCTCACCGACATCGCGGCCGCCCAGGAGGAGTTCGTCGCTCGCCGCCACATCGGAAAGATCGTGCTCCTGCCGGACTGAACGGGGATCAGGGCACGAGAGCGATCTGAGCACATGCCAGCCGGGCTGCGAGATAAGCTCGCTGGTCGCGTCGCGAGGCAAACCCGCTGATCGGGCCGCGAGGTAAACTCGCTGGTCAAGGTGCGAGGAACGATCGCTTGGATCGAGCCTGTCGAGATCGAGACCGCATATGCCGACACGCGCACGCGGTGTCTAACTCTTATAGTGCGGGCCGTCGTGGCCTTTCGGTGTCGGTACAGGGGGTCGTCCGCCTCGTCGGGGAGTTCTCTTCGGGTCGACGGTGGCGGGCGGGGTGAAGTACACCACATTGTCTGTGACGATGATCTCCCAGCCTTCGCGATGAATCCTGTGATGGCAAGCACTGCACAGCATCAAAATGTTCGATTGGTTCGTCGGTCCGTCCTGCGATTTGTACCAGACAATGTGGTGGCCTTCGGCGTAGCTCGGCGGCCGATTGCACCCCGCCGTCGCACAGCCGCCGTCTCGTTCGATCGCCGCGAGCTTCTGCGCCCGGGTGAAGAGCCGCTTCCCAAGCCCGAAATCGAGTACCTCGCTCTTGCCGCCGAGGACCATCGGGATCAGGCACGCTTCCGCGGCCATCTTCCTGGCCGTGAAAGCCGAGATCGGCTGCTCGATCCCGTCGAGCTGGGCCTCACCGAGCCCGGTCTGCAGGGATTCGAGGGACATCCGCACGATGATCGTCGTGTGATCCAAAGCACCGAGCCCCTCCGTGCCGGAGAGGGCGTGACGCACGATATCGACGAAGGCATCGAAGTTCAGCTGCGGCATCGTTCGACCGTCGCCGATGATCTCGTGGTTGTCACCGCACCCGTCGGGGTCTTCCTTCGCTTCAAACCGTGGCTTGCGCAGTTCGGCACTGACCATTCCGTCGATCGCGGTGTCCAGAAACGCCGCCGACACCGGGTCGGCGTCGAGAATGTACCGTTTCATGCCGTTGGGCTGCACCAGCCGGGTCAGGGCCCGCCGTGAGACGAGCACCTCCTCGCGCGGTTCGACGCCGTCGACGTCGAGGGCGTCGCGGTAGCGAACGGAGAGTTTTCGCACCGAGTCCACCGGGTTGGTCGCCGCGAACTCCACCAGTTCCTTCTCCGCCGCGATCATGTCGTCGGTGGTCGCTCGCGGGGCCGCCTGCGCCAGGTTCGCCGTGATGTACAGCGCCGAATCCACCGGCAGAACCCCGGCAGCAAGGGCCTCGGCCACCTCCGGGAACTCCGGCGGTAGCGCCTCACCGATCAGGCTCCTCCGTGGTCTGGTCACCGCCCCGACTCGGCAGAGTCGCCCGGCTTCCGCCATGGAGATATGCCCGATGTCAGTCAGTGCGGCGGCGGCGTTCCTGTTGCCGGTTCGGGCCGAGATGCTGTGCGGGCCCGAATCATGCTCGAACCGGTCCTGCAGCTGACCGGCCACCTGCGCCTTCAGCGCGTCCAACCGCCGTCCACTCGCAAACACGGCATCCGCCACAGCCAACAAACCCGCATCGGTCATCCGCTGCAGATCCAACCCCGCACTCGGCCCGCCCTCTGAACACACCCCACCACCCAGGGCTCGAGAGTACGTCTCGGCGAGTGCCGCCGTGCTCTCGATCAGGAGGTCCGTTGAAGTGGTCATGGCATAATTTTCCCCGCCACCACCGACACTGGAGCGACCTAAATAGCCCTGACCGGGTATTTCTGTGCACAACTCGCAAAGATTCTTCCCTGTGGAGGAGGATGTCAGCTCTGACGAGGGTGATCTCGAACGCCTCACGGCCGGACAGCGTGTTCGGATGCCCGCTAGACGATCCCGAGGCAGGCGTGCAGGCGACCAGACGAGGCAGGCGTGCAGGCGCAGCCGTCCATGGCGGTCACTGCACAGGGGCGCCGCACGACCACCGGTCTCTGGAATTACCGGCGAGCGGCCGCTCCGCGCATAGGGTGTGGGGATGGGGCTCGGGCGGGGATTCAGACGGTTGTGGGCGGGCAACGCTTTCGGCAATCTCGGTGACGGCATCGTCTTCGTGGCGATTCCACTGCTTGCCTCATCGCTGACCACCGAAGCCATTCTCATCGCGGGGCTGGCTGCCATGTACTCGGGCGTCAGGCTGCTCGTGGTGGTTCCGGTCGGGGTGTTCGTCGATCGTCTGGATCGACGAACGATGCTCTGGATCACGAACGCGGCCCGGGCGGCGTTGCTTCTGGGCATGGGCGCGCTGTTTGCCACCGGGCACGGCTCGCTGCCGCTGCTCTACATAGTGTTCGCGGCACTGGGTGCGCTTGAGACGGCGGCGGACAACGCGGCCCTCTCCATCCTGCCCTCGGTCGTGCCCTCCAGAGGGCTCGACCAAGCCAACAGCCGGATTTCGGCCGCGCAGCTCGTGGCCGACGAATTCGTCGGCCCACCGCTCGGGGGAGTGCTCTTCGCGGTGGCTGTTGCCCTGCCTGCGCTTGCGGCCGGTGGCTTCTATGCCGCGGCGAGCATATTCTTTCTCGCCCTGCCGAGACGGTCCGGCGGCGGCACGCCGCTACTCCCGCGCCGTTCGGCCTATCGAGAGGCGTTGGACGGCGCAGTGTGGTTGCGGAGGCATCGTCTGCTCGGTGGGCTGGCTGTGGTGGGCGGGCTCGCGAGCGTCGCCTACATGATGCCGTTCTCAGTGTTGGTGTTGTATGCGCACCAGACGCTCGGCCTCGACGCTGCAGGGTACGGCGTCATGCTCGCGGTCTCCGCGCTCGGCGGGCTCGTCGGCTCGTTCGTCACGACACCCCTGCGTGCTCGCCTCGGCTACGGAGGGGCGATTGTGGGGAGCCTCGCGCTTGGGGCCGTTTCGATGCTCGCCCTGGCCGTTACGGAGTCGGTGTGGGTTGCTGCGGCGCTGCTTGCGGTCTACATTCTGCACGCCGTCGTGTGGGGGATCTGCGTGAGTTCGCTGAGGCAACGGCTCGTACCCGACGCGCTGCGGGGGCGCGTCAACGCCTCGAGCAGGGTGCTCGGCCTCGTCGGCCTCACGTTCGGTGCACTCGCGGGTGGCCTCCTCGCAACGACGTGGGGGTTGTCCGCCCCGTTCGTGGCGAGCGGGGCCGTGTTCCTCGTCTGCGCCCTCGTGGCCCATCCCCTGCTTCGGCCACGAACAGAGTGACCCAGGGAGGACGGCGTGACCGCCACGTGCCACCGATCCCCGTGGCGAATTCAGGAAACGCCCGCCGAACAGGTGCTGGCACCCACGGAGTTCTGATGCCGACGGAGTCGCGTGCGGCCGATCGCGTGAATTGACCACGAGAACCCTTGCGCTCGCCACCCTGCACTGCGAGGTCGGTGAGCTGCTCGTGACAGTCCCGAGCTAGATCCCGACGCCTGTCTTCACCGTTCGTGGCCGCGGTCGGGCGCGGGGCCCGGCTCCAGGGGGCGGATGTTGGCGGCTCAGGAGCCGAGGTGCCACTTTGTGCCCCATGGCTTTGGTCAGTCGTCAACTTGTGCCCCATGCGTGCCGGTCAAGGGGCGCAAGTTGGCTGCTCAGACCGGCATGGGCAGTAGCAGCAGCAGCAGCGGCGTCAGTCGAAGTTGAGGCTGAGCTTGCGGAGCAGATTCGACAGGCGGTCCTGCTCGCTTGTGGTGAGCGTGCCGAGCAGTTCGGCTTCAGCGTCCACGAGGCGAGTGATGGCGGCGTCCACTCGGGTGAGTCCGGCGGGGGTCATGCCCACCAGAATGCCGCGACCATCGTGCGGATCCGTGTGTCGCGTGACCAATCCGCGTTCCACCAGCCCGTTGATCCGGTTGGTCATCGTGCCGCTGGACACGAGGGTCTGCTGGAGCAGCGCCTTGGGGCTGAGCTCGTAGGGAGAGCCGGCTCGGCGCAGTGCGGACAAGACATCGAATTCCCAGGACTGCAGCTCGGAGCGCGAGAATGCGGTGCGCCGCGCCCGGTCGAGATGCTTGGCCAGCCGGGCCACGCGTGAGAGCACCTGCAGCGGCGCGAAGTCCAGATCGGGACGTTCGCGTAACCAGGAATCTACGATTCGGTCGACTTCATCATGGCCAGGCATTGGTCCATTATTGCGTGCGGAACGACAGGGGAGCGTGCAAGGCGCCGCGATCTGGCACACTTGAGGGTGTCGTCGGCTCTCGGTCGACGCATTCCGCCGTGGTGTAATGGCAGCACGACAGCCTTTGGAGCTGTTAGGTCTAGGTTCGAGTCCTGGCGGCGGAGCACTCAATGAGTACGCAAATACGTAAAGAGGACCCCGTGACAGACTCCCGCCTCGCCATTATCGTGCTCGCCGCCGGCCAGGGCACACGCATGAAGTCCAGCCTTCCCAAGCTGATGCATCCGCTTGCCGGACAGCCGATCGTGAGCCACGTGCTCGCCACGGCGCGCGCGCTCGATGCGGCCCACGTGATTACCGTCGTTCGCCACGAACGGGACAGCCTCGCCGCGCTCGTAGCCGAAGACCTGCCCGAGAGCATAATCGTCGACCAAGAGAGATCCCCGGCACCGGTCGCGCTGTGGAGCAGGCGATTGATGCCCTACCCGCCGATTTCGACGGCGACGTGCTCGTGATCAACGGTGACGTGCCGTTGCTCGACGCCGGCACGCTGGCCTCCTTCATCGAGTCGCACCGCGCCAGCGCGGCGGCCGGAACGGTTCTGTCGGCCTATCCGGACGACTCCACGGGCTACGGACGCATCGTGCGGTCAGCCGCCGGCGATTTCGACCGCATCGTGGAGCAGAAAGACGCCGACGACGTCGAGCGAGCGATCGACGAGATCAACGCCGGTGTATATCTGTTCGGCCTTGCCGCCCTGCGCGAGCAGCTCGCCCAACTCACCACCGATAACGTCCAGGGTGAAAAGTACCTCACTGACGTGATCGGCCTGCTGCGTCGGGCCGGTGCCGAGGTCAGTGCCGTTCCGGTAGCGGATGCCTGGCTCGTCGCCGGCATCAACGACCGCGCCCAGCTCAGCGAGGCGGCCCTCACCCTCAACCAGCGCATCGTTCGCGGCTGGCAGCTCGCCGGCGTGACCGTCCAGGACCCGGCCACCACGTGGATCGACCTCAAGGCCGTTCTCGCACCGGACGTGACCATCCTGCCGGGTACCCAGATTCAGGGGGCCACCGTTGTGGAGACCGGTGCCATCATCGGACCGGACACCACGCTGAAGGACTGCGAGGTGGGCGCCAACGCCGTCGTGAAGCGCACCGACGCGACGCTCGCGGTGATCGCGGCCGGGGCCACCGTCGGCCCGTTCTCCTACCTGCGTCCCGGTACCCTGCTCGGTGCCGACGGCAAGATCGGCGCGTTCGTGGAGACGAAGAACGCCACGATCGGCGCCGGCAGCAAGGTGCCGCATCTCAGCTACGTCGGCGACGCCGTCGTGGGCGAGGGATCGAACATCGGGGCCGGAACCATCTTCGCCAATTATGACGGCGTCGCCAAGCACCACTCGAACATCGGCTCGCACGTGCGCACGGGGTCGCACAACGTGTTCGTCGCGCCGATTACAATTGGTGACGGAGCATACACAGGAGCGGGCACGGTCGTTCGAAAGAACGTTCCGGCGGGGGCGCTGGCCATCAATGTGGCTCCGCAACGCAATATGGACGGCTGGGTTCACGCCAACCGCCCCGGCACGGCCGCTGACACGGCCGCGACCCAGAGCCTGAGCACCACTGAGAGCGGAGAATAAGTGTCTGAAATCAAGACCAGCGGCGATAAGCGACTTGTATTGGTTTCGGGGCGCGCGCATCCACAGCTTGCCATCGACATCGCTACGGAGCTTGGTTCGGAACTCCTGCACACCGATGCCCGCACCTTCGCCAACGGCGAGCTGTACGCCCGCTTCGATGAGAGCGTGCGTGGGTCGGATGCCTTCGTCATCCAATCGCACACGGCACCCATCAACGAGTGGCTGATGGAACAGCTCATCATGGTGGACGCCCTCAAGCGTGCCTCCGCGAAGCGCATCACCGTTGTCGCCCCGTTCTACCCGTATGCCCGCCAGGACAAGAAGGGCCGCGGGCGCGAACCGATCTCCGCCCGCCTCGTGGCCGACCTGTTCAAGGTGGCCGGCGCCGACCGCATCATGTCCATCGACCTGCACGCCGCTCAAATTCAGGGCTTCTTCGACGGCCCCGTCGACCACCTCTTCGCGATGCCGGTGCTGCTCGAGCACTTCCGCGAGAAGCTCGACCCCGCCACCCTGACGATTGTCTCGCCCGACATGGGTCGCGTGCGAGTCGCCGACATCTGGAGCGACCGACTCGGTGTACCCCTCGCCATCATTCACAAGCGTCGCGACCCGCTCGTGCCGAACCGCGTTTCCGTGCACGAGATCGTCGGCCAGGTCGAAGGCCGCGTGTGCCTGCTCGTTGACGACATGATCGACACCGGACGCACCATCGCCCTCGCCGCCGAAGCCCTGCGTGAAGCCGGCGCCATCGGCGTTGTCGTGGCCGCCACCCACGCCGTATTCAGCGACCCGGCCGTCGACATGCTGCAGAACCCGGCGATCTCGGCCGTCGTCGTCACCGACACCCTGCCGATTCCCGAGGAGAAGCGCTTCCCGACGCTGACGATCCTGCCGATCGCCCCGCTGTTGGCTCGCGCCATCCACGAGGTGTTCGACGAGGGATCCGTCACATCGATGTTCGACGGCGCCGCTTAGCTGGTCGAGGGCGACGAAGGTCCTTCCGCCGGTCGAGGCGCGACGAATGCGCTTCCGTCGGTCGAGGCGCGACGAATGCGCTTCCGTCGGTCGAGGCGCGACGAAGGAGCGATCGAGACCTCGCAAGCCGATCCGCCAAGCGGGTCGCCTCTGAGCGATGTCTCGCCTGGTCTCGATCGCTCGTGCCTCGCGCCTCGACCGGCGGGTCTTGTGCCTCGACCGGCGGGTCTTGTGCCTCGCGCCTCGACCGGCCGGTCTTGTGCCTCGACCGGCGGGTCCGGCGGGTCGGGTGTGCGGGAGTGCGCTCGATCCCGGGCTCAGGCGCGGCCGAGCACCTCGGTGAGCACTCGGCGGATGGCG
This sequence comes from Cryobacterium sp. MLB-32, assembly GCF_000738085.1. GTDB lineage: Bacteria > Actinomycetota > Actinomycetes > Actinomycetales > Microbacteriaceae > Cryobacterium. Next base: position 21,273 of record NZ_JPRS01000019.1, on the reverse strand, counting down.
TCGGCTCGCGCGATCAGTCCGTGGGTGCCGACCGGTTCTGCGCCGGCCACGAGCCGGGCGAGTCCGCCCATACCGAGGTGCAGGTTCGTTGAGACGTCCACCTCGCCTCCTCGCAACGTCAGGGCCACCGTGTTGGCGTCACCGAACGCGTCCCAGCCCGGGTCATCCGTGAGATTCCGTCGCGCGCACAGGTCGAGCCAGACCCCGTCATGCAGCGCGCGGGCCGCATAGGTCACCTGCGGCCCCTCGATGTCCACTCGTCCGTCGGCGAGGAACGTACGGTGGCCCCACGGCGCGTAGTCGATGAAGCCGGCCAGCTGGGGCTGACCACCTTCGCCTGGAAGGGGCAGCACGACCGTGAGCGAGACGGTCAGCTCCGCACCCGCCACGTTCGCTCCGAGTTTTTCCACGTATCGGATGCCGGGCGCCGATTCCGTCATCGCCGTACAGGCCGCATCCGCCGGCACCCCACTCGGCGTCATGCCGGCGAGGTACCGTCTGGCATCGCGGTAGCCCATGGCCACGAGCGAGTCGGTGCTGATGCGACCGACGAAATACTCGGGGTCGAGCGGCAGCGGATGCTCGGGCGCGACCACGTGCAACACGAAGCGGCGCCCGGCGGCCTCAGCCTCGCGAAAATCAGCGAGCAGGGCGCCGTTCGCGCTCATCTCGATCATGTGTACGTATTGTTCGAGCGGTCCGTCGCCCCAATAGTCGGTGTTGCCGATGCACCAGACGAGCCAAATCTCCTCGGCACCGCGGCGAAGCGCCTCCGAGACGTTGGCGTCCCGGATCCACACGGCATCGGTATAGACGAGGCCGTCGCGGCGCAGCGGCGTCATGAAGATCGGCAGTGACATGCCGGCGGCGAGCATCTCGACATCGATTGCCCCAGCGTCGACGGCGATCGACTCCTTGTGGGTGAAATCGGCCACATTGAAGGTGCCCGCGGTTGTGGAAGCGCGGATGCGGTCGGCGTCAATGCCGAGGGCGGGGAAAACCTTGTCGCGGATTCCGTCCGCGTCGCCGAGAGCCGGAAGCGCCCACGGTCCTTTCAGGTAGTCGAGCAGCGGCAGGCCCGAGGAGAAATCGGAGACGTTCAGGGCGCTCCAGCGCCGCACCATCTCATCGGGGGTGTGCCCCGACAACAGCATGGCCGTCGTTAGGATTCCCCCACTGGTGCCGTCGATGTGGTCGAAGGTCAGCCCCTCTTCGGCGAGGGCCTTCACGACTCCGGTCTGCCAGGCGACGCGCATTCCGCCGCCGGCGAGCACGAGGGACCGCTTCATGAGCTGTCGTCATTTCGTTGCGGGTCGGCACTCACGGGCGGGCGGTGGGACACGACTCGGCGCCGCAACCGTTGCCAGTACACGTAGAGCAGCACTGCTGTCGCCAGGTCGAAGGCGGACACGAGCAGGGCGATGCGGTCGAAGACGCCGGTAAAGACGCCCACTCCCACGGCCACCGAGGCGGCGGCCTTCTGCAGCCCCGACCAGAAGACCACGTCGCGGTGCGGGGTCCGGCGCAGCAGCGACTGGGTGAGCAACCCGCCGACGACAACCATGAACAGGCCGACCGTCGCGAAAAGCTGCGTTGCGAGCGGGGTCGGCACAGCACCGAGCACGGTGAGCACCGCAGCGGGCGCGAGGATCTCTGCCACGCCGGTGAGAGCCGTGATAGCGGCGATGGCCACGAGAACGGCCCGCAGCGGATGCTGCCGCAGCCAGTCCACGGTCGTCGCACGCCGGGACCTCATGAGAATGCCGCCCAGAGCGATCCCTTGACGACAAGGTAGGAGACCACTACAAGCCACAGCACCGTGGACCCGTAGAATCGCAGCTCGTTGAGCCACATCCAGCGCCGTAACATGGCGCGCAGTCCCTCAACGTCGGCGTAGTCGCCCGCGCGGATCTTCTTGTTGATCGGGATGATGAGCCCCTGCCCGATGTACGTCAGGTAGATGATCCCGGCCACGCACAGCCACGCGAACCACACCAGGTCAGTGCCCCACTCGGACACCACGAGAACCACGCCGGAGAGCATCATGAGCGGTACGACGACGGTGAAGAACTTCGTGGCCGCGAGGGTTGGTATGCCGAAGTGCACGGGCTCGGTCTCGGGCGTCAGCCCGCGCCAGGTCGGGTAGAAAAAGAACCTGAGCACCCACATTGTTCCCATGTACAGGGTGGCACCGAACAGAAAGTACAGGACGTTGATCAGGAGCAGCCAGCCGGTCACATCTCCACCTCCGTGGCCCGCGCCCCCGGAGCCTCCCGCTGCGGGGCTTTCAGCCACTCCTGGCTGTTGGTGAGGTGCGCCACGCTGCCCAGTCCGTCGCCACGGTGCTCGGATGCCGCGAGCTCGCTCGTGTCCGCCGTGAGGAACCAGCCCTCATAGTGATCATCGAGGACCCCGTGCGCCTTCGGCATGTACGCGGTGAACAGCGGCCGACGGCCCACGTGCAGGGTCTTCAACGGTGCGACGGCCGGCACGTCGCCGAAGACGAGCCGCGCTTTCGCGGCGGGGCCGATGGCGACATCCGCCTCCGCCTCGAAGTAGATCGACGACTTCATCAGCTGGCCGCGGAAGGCGCAGTAGTTCACCGCCGCGAGCTTCAGCGGCAGCGCCATGTGCGGCGGGCGTTTGATGTCGATCGTGCAGCCGTGCTGCCCGTTCTGCTCATAGATGGCGGAGACCTTCTTCTCGCTGACGACGAAATCGAGATTGGCCTGATGTTTAGGCATGCCCCAGATGCCCTTGCCGCCTTTCACGGAGACCTCGCTGCTCACCGGCAGATCGACGACGTACTGGCCGGTGCCGTAGTTCTTCATGAACAGGCCCGGCAGTATCGGGGGCGCCGGGTGTCGACCGTGGGTCACCGCGATCGCGAGCGAGTACTCGATGTACTTCCCGATATCGGTCTTCAGGTAGTTGACCACGGTGACCACGAGAAGGCCCCGGCCCCAGCCGATGCCCACGGGGTGCAGCTCCTTTCCGGGCAGTAGTTTCGCCGCGGCGGCCCGACTGATCGGGAATGCCGCCATCAGCACGGGGGAATCGTCGGAGTTGACGGGCATCGTGTACGGGATGCCGTCCACGAGTGCGTGTTGCCCGGCGAGGTCGTTCTGGCGTGGGGGAACGGGGGATGGCAGTCGGTTCAGCAAACGGCCGAGAACCTCGGTGACGGCGTTCATAGTGTGAGCTCCCTCTGGATGATCGGGTAGGTGTCCCGCCACGCGTTGGCTCCGAAGAACACGTCGAGGTGCCCGTAGCCGGGAATGAGATGGAAGGCATCTTTGCCGGGCCGATGCCGGTTGAAGAACTCGTAGCTGCGACGCTGGCTGATCGGCAGGAAACAGCGGTTATCGGTCCCGGTCAGGAAGACGAACCGGGCATCGGTCTGCGGGGCCTCGGCCACGAGATTCTGCGGCAGCTCGGGGTGCACGCCGGAGTGCACGAGGTGGCCGGCGGCGAGGCAGTCCTTCATCTGCTCGAAGAAGGTCATCGGAGATTCCGCGAATTCGCCGGTGATCCAGTCGTGAGTGGCCGCGTCGATGTTGCGGTGGGCCCAGAGCGCCGGGTGGCCGCTGCCGTAGGTGAAGCTCACCATGCGGCACACCGTGTTGTCGCATTCGGGGTGGCTGGCCCGCACCATGCCGCGTACGACGCGGGAGAAGTATCCGTTTGATTTGTAGCCCCAGGCGGTGTTGAGCACCGGACTGAAGTGCTCCACGACGGGGGCGAGCCGGGTGATCTTGAACCGGGAGAACGCGGGCACCACGGGGTGCAACGACACGGAATTACTGATGACGGTGTCAACCGCCGGGAGCAGGCCGGCGACCGCGGCCATGGTGAAGGAGGTCGAACCCTGGCAGTGCACAACCGCCTTCAGCGTCTGCGCCCCCGTGGCGGCCAAGATGTGGGCGACGGCTGTGGGGTAGTCGTACACGGCGGCCTCGTCGAGGGTCCAGGGGAGCGGGTCGAAGTCGATCGATGCCCGCCAGTTCAGCATCCACACGTCAAAGCCGTCGTCGAGAAGCACGTCCACGAGCGTGCGCCGTAAGGGGGGCCGGAAGAGTTCGGCCCGCACGCCGGCGCCATGCACGAGCATGACCGGCCCGCGCGTGGGTTGGCGTCCGCTTTTCGAGCGGATGCTGACGTGCACGAGCGACAGTGGGGCGCCGTCGGGTGCGGTGAGGGAAATGACCTCGGTCACATGGTCTGAGCGGGTGATGGTGGCGGTGCTCACAGGTCGAATCCTTCGCGGGAGATACGGATGGGGGGTTCCAGTAGACGCGGCTCCAAGGGAACCGTGGGCACGGCGCGCTTGTGCGGCCCGGGTGCGCCGGTGAGCGTCCACTCTCGGCACACCCGATCGACCACCACCGGGAAGACCTCAAGGTCGCCGTTCCGATGCAGGTGCATGCGCAAAAATCCCTTCTGGTCGTCGACGGCCTGGCTGGACATCTGCCAGTCAAAGATGGCGCCGCGATGCTGGGTGAGGATGAAGAGGGCGAAAGCTCGGTGCCGAGCACCGCTGCCCCCACCCACGCGATACCCGCCGCGCAGGCCACGATCGCGGCCGTCGGCCACCCGGCCGGCCAGCGGATGGCAAACGTCACGAGCACGGCCAGGAGCAGCACGGTGATCTGGAACCCGACGGCGGCGACGACGGGCGATCGCGGCGGCCATCGCCACGGCGATACCGCCGCTACGAGGGAGAACAGCAGGATGAACAACGCCGCGCCGGCCAGGACGGCGAGCAGTTCGAACCGCGGTGCCTCGCGGGTGAGGTCGACGAGACCGGTTTGTGCGGTGAGTCCCAGAATCCAGACCAGCGGCAGGAAGAGCAGCAGGTGGGCGGTGGCGAGGAACGGGGGGAAAGATGGGTTTCGCCACCCGAGCCAGAACCGGCTGAACAGGTTGGCGATGCGGGCGCTCTGGGCGAGGGATGTGGCGGCGTCCGGATAGGTTGTCGGGGCCTGACGGAAGTGGGTGCCCGTGCGATCTTTGCCGCTCATCCGGGATTCCGGAGGGGGGAGGGTGAGCTGGGCGGGCAAGCGATGGGTTGAGGCCAGAAAGGCGCCGCCGAGCCCGCAGGTGATCAGTTGGGTGCAGCGCGGATCGGAGCCGAGGGAGGCTTCGTGGCCGTCGTCGTCGACAGTCACCTGCTCGTATCGTGTGTAGTGGTGCGAATCACCGCTCAGCCAGAGGCGAACGTGCGCGCCGGTCGGGGTGAGTGACTCGTTGTCCTCGTCGAAGCGGTTGCGCAGAAAATGCTTCTCGAAGTAGTGCAACTGGTTGAAGGCGTCGGGGTCCTTGGTCTCGGTGTGCACCCACGTGGGTGAGGCGCTGCAGAGGATGATCGCATCGCCCGGTCGGAGCTTCTTTGTCAACTGTTCGGTGAAGTAGTTCAGCTGGGGCTCGTCGATGTACTCACCGAGCTGGCTGTCAAGCCCGACGAGCCACCAGCCGTGGCCGAGGCGCAGGGCAAAGTAGCTGCGGGCTTGAATGGTGTGCCACGCCCCGATCTTGCGGGGCCTCGTGAAGATGCGGAGGAAGGCGGACAGCCCGTCGTACCAGTCGTGGTTGCCGGGCAGGGCGAGCAGGCTGGGTCGCCGGTTTCCCCGCGGAAGCTCGGCATCGGCCGGCAGAGCAGAGGCATAGGGACCCAGGGTGCGGTCCTCGTAGGCCCGCGCAGAAGCGGTCGGATAAACCTCGTCGCCGCCCATGACCAGGAGGTGGCCGCGGGGCAGGTCGGCGGTCAGCCCAGGCTCGACCGGGTGCCGAACGTGCACCTCGTCCGCAGCGAGAAGCGTGGCGATGCTCGCCGTTGAGTCGAAGCCGTCGCCGAGGTCGGCGACGAAATCAAGCCATAAATCCCCGTGCGGCTGCTCCTTGAGCCGCAGCGGTTCCGCCGAGAAGACCTCCTGCAGTTCTCGCTTGTCCCCGTAGTCCGCGAAGATCTCGGCGAGGACCACCCGGATGGCGGTTCGAATGAGTTGCCCCGGCGCGAGCCATCGAACGCAGTCCTGGGGCACGAACCCGAGTTCCGCGTCATGACGGGCGAGCCGCGCGCGCTTCATCAGTCGGTGTCCAGGGGCTTCCGTGGTGACAGATAGACCCGGGCGACCTCGCCGATGAAGAGCCCGGTGAAGGAACGCAACGCCGGGCCGGGTCGCGCACCGGTCATCCGAAACGTCGTCAGCTGGCGCGCCAGGGCGAGCGGCGAGATACGCAGGATGCCAGCGGCACGAATGCCGCTGTCGGGAGCGGTGAAGGTAGCCTGACTCTCGCGGTCCGTGAGCGGGTCGGGCGGCGGAACATGACCGTCGAGCACATGAATGAACAGTGTGGTGGTGTCCTTCCACGGCGTGAAGCCGGCCCGGCTCGTCACGTCTTTGTATCCCACGAAGGTGAGTTTCGAGCCGCCCGCATCGCGGAGCCAGAGGCGGTACAGCATCCGTCGTCCGTCGTAACCGGCGGGGCGCACGAAGAGGTTGAACCAGCCGCGTTCCACGTCGAGCCGCCCGCCGAGAACGTCGCACATCACGTACCCGGTTACCGTGCCGGTGTGCTCGGGGTCACGCACAAACGCGCCGATATCGGGCGCCGTCATGGTGAGTTCGAACATGAGCGAGTGGCCGCGGGTGCGGCCCGTGAGCGCTCCTCGCGCCGGATCGGACACCCCGATCGTGGCGGGGCCACGCATCCGCTCCGTGAAGCTCACGGACCTGGAGTCGGGCGGGGCCGACAGCGGTTCGGACGTGGGTGCTCGCGATGGAGCAGGCGTGCTTTCGCGACCGGGGGAGTCGGCTGCGGCGGTCGCCGCGCCGGTGCGGGTGACGGATGCCGCTGAGCCCGCCTCGAGCATGTGTTCGCAGGCTCGGTCGGCGAAGGCCGCGATGGTCAGGGAGGGATTGGCGCCCACGGGGCCGGGCATCGCGGCGCCATCGAGCACGAACAGCCCCGGGTATCCGAACACCTCCCCGTACTGATCAGACACGCCCTCTTCGATCCGCGGGCCGGCCGGCGCGCCGCCGAGGGGATGCACCGTGATGACGCGTTTAGCCCACCACAGCGGGTTGTCTTGAAACTGCGCATGCAGGGTGCCGGCGATCTGCTCCATGGTCGAGCGCATCCGGTCGAAATACCGTCGCGACGTGGCGAGCGTCCAATCGATCTCCAGCCGCCCCTCGTTGAGCGTCATGATCCCGTCGGGAACATCGCGGCCCATCCCGAGCAGTGGCAGGGAACTGGCCGACACGTGCCCGTCGCCGAGGGCGGCCGCGAGATCTTTCGAGATGCTGGAGCGCTGACCATGGAACAAGCGGTTCATGAGCAGCTGCCAGGCCACCGAACCGGTGCGAGAGAAGACCTCCGGCAATTGCGCGGTTTCGAGCAGCCAGTTGAGGAAACCCGGATAACCGGCGTCCTCGATGTAGAAACCACGCCCGGTGCCGCCGTGGCCGTCCACCGCGTCGGGTACTCGGATGGCGGTCGTGATCACGGGACCACGGTCGCCGGCGAGCCGCCGCACGCCGCCGGAATCCGTTGTGGCGTTCAGGAGCAGCGTGAGCAGGTCCCCGTTGCCGCTGAACCGGGTACCGAGCAAGGGACTGATCCCGGGAAGCGACGAGCGATTGCGCAGCAGCAGAAACGTCGAGCCGAACGTGCCGGCACCCAGGATGAGGCGATGGCACCGGATGCTGTGCACCGGCAGGCTCTCCGTGGGCCGCGAGCCGGGGGCATCCGCATCATGGATGACGTAGCGCACCTCGTAACCGCCGCCGTCAAGGGGGCGGAAGCCGCGCACCTCATGCAGCGTGCGCAGGTCCGCGCCGTGGTGCTTCGCTGCGGAGAGATAGTTGTGGTCGAGAGTGTTCTTTGCCCCGGTGTTGCAGCCGAGGTCGCATTCGCCGCACAACGTGCAGGTGACGCGGCGCTTGTGATGAAGATTGCCGTAGGCAGGTTCCGGAATCTGCAGGTTGGGCGCGACGGTGGCGTAGCGCGTGGGGGAGAAGGTCACGGCGATGGGGGGCCGCTGGATGCTCAGGCCGAGGGCAGAAGCGCTCTGTTCCATGGCCAGGGTCTTGGGGGTGTCTGCGTAGGGGTAGCGCACGGCGCCGAGCATCGCTTCGGCGTTATCATAATGCGGGTCGAGATCCGCGCGGCTGAAGGGCCAATGCTCGTACCCTCCACCGGGCAACGGTGACTCGCGCACGAACCAGTTTTCGTCTTTTCGCAGCAGCACATTTGCGTAGATGAGTGAGCCGCCGCCGAGCCCGCTCGAGACGATGCCCTCCAGGCCCCGGAATGTCCAGGCGTCGAAGAGTCCGTACAGACCCCCGCTCGGGTCCCAGAAGTTTCGCCCCATCTCCGCGGGCGTACGGGCAAAATCTCCCGGTCCGTAGCGTTTGCCGCGTTCGAGCACGACAACGGATTCACCGGCCGATGCAAGTTTGAAGGCAGCGACGGATGCGCCGAAGCCGGAGCCGACGACAACGGCATCTACCCAATCCGATCCGACTGCACTGCTCGTCACGGCCACCCCCTTCGGGGTTTCACTGGCAACCAACAACTCAGCGGGTCGCGGTCAGTTCAGCACGACCCGCGTTTTGCTCAGTATTGTGCCACCGGTGCGGGGCCTTGTCCAGCGCCCGAACGAACCGAAAAGGTTAGATTGACCGTCCCGGCGACTCGGACTTCGGGGCGGATGGGATCAGCCCGAGCGGGGTGACAAACGTCTCGCGCTCGTTCCGGTCGATGGCATAGCACTGCCAGCCCAGGCCGCCCGGGCCCGCGAACTCAAACCGCGCGTCAGCGCCGGAAGCGAAGGGAAAGTAACGTGCCACATTCACCTGGCATGCGTTGGCGGCCGTGCCGCTGGCCACGCGCATGGTCGTGAGCACTCCCGGTACAACGAGTGCGAGCAGACCGAGCACGACGACGGCCCGCATCAGCCGGGTCACGTGCCGGCTGCGGAGAGGACGATTGCGATCGTGGGGCTCGTAGCCGGAAAGTTCGGGGTAGTTGTCACTCATGGTTCGAGCCATTCTTCCAGACGAACCTCGACGCCCGCCATGACCAGAAAAGACGAAGATCTCTCGCCGACCGCGTGGCTTCCCGTTGGGAAGCCGCCGGGTGGCGAGAAATCTCCGTCGTAGTCGTGGAGAGGAAGGCCTTAGTGCGTGGAGCCCTCTGATTCGATCTCTGTGCGGTCACCCGACCACAGGGTGTGGAACGTGCCAGGCATGTCGACCCGCTTGTACGTGTGAGCGCCGAAGAAATCGCGCTGACCCTGCACGAGTGCGGCGGGCAGGCGCTCGCTCGCGAGCGAATCGAAGTAACTCAGCGATGCGGCGAATCCGGGAACCGGAACACCGGAGAGCGCGGCGGTCGAGACGATCCGGCGCCAGGCTGCTTCGCCGTTGGCCACTGCCTCGGCGAAGTACGGGTCGATGAGCAGCGTGGGCAACGCTGCATCCTTCGCGTAGGCGTCCACGATACGGTTCAGGAACTGGGCGCGGATGATGCAGCCGCCGCGCCAGATGGTGGCGGTTGCCCCCATGTCGATGTTCCAGCTGTACTTCTTGGCGCCCGCGGCGATCGCGTCGAAGCCCTGTGCGTAGGCGACGATCTTGGAGGCGTACAGCGCCTGGCGCACGTCTTCCTGGAAGGTGTTTCCCACGACGGCGATTTCCGGGCGAGCGGTGACGACGGCACGGAACGGAACGCGCTGTTCGGGGTGGCTGGACACGGCACGGGCGAAGACGGCTTCGGCAATGCCGCCGACGGGCACGCCCAGATCGAGCGCGTTCTGCACGGTCCACACGCCGGTGCCCTTGGACCCGGCCTCATCGAGCACGACGTCGACGAACGGCTTGCCGGTCTTCGCGTCGACCTGGCGCAGGATCTCCGCGGTGATCTCGATCAGGTAGCTGTCGAGTTCGCCGGTGTTCCAGTCGGCGAAGATGTCGGCGATGGCGGCGGGGGAGTGCCCGCCGACCCGGCGGAGCAGGTCGTAGGCCTCGCTGATGAGTTGCATGTCGGCATACTCGATGCCGTTGTGAATCATCTTGACGAAGTGGCCGGCGCCGTCCGTTCCCACGTGCGTGACGCACGGAACGCCGTCGACGACCGCGGCAATGGATTCCAGGATGGGGCCGAGGGTCTTGTATGCCTCCACCGAGCCGCCGGGCATGATGCTCGGGCCCTTGAGCGCGCCCTCTTCTCCGCCGGAGATTCCGGCTCCCACGAAGTTGATGCCCGTTGCGCTGATGGCCTTTTCGCGACGGATGGTGTCGGTGAAGTCGGCGTTGCCACCGTCCACGATGATGTCGCCGGGCTCGAACAGCTCCGCGAGCTGCGAGATCACGGCGTCGGTGCCGGCACCGGCCTGCACCATGATGATCGCGGTGCGCGGCTTCGACAGCGAGGCAACGAAGTCAGCGACGGTCTCCGAGGCGACGAAGCCGGCCTCCGGGTGCTCGTGGGTCAGCAAGCGCGTGCGCTCGGGGGAACGGTTGAACACCGCGACCGTGTTCCCCTCGCGGCTGGCGAGGTTTCGGGCGAGGTTCGAGCCCATCACCGCCAAGCCGACGACGCCAATGTTTGCCTGTGTTGCACCGGATACTGACACGTTTGCTCCTTTGGGGCTGTGATCTCCAGACCACTATCAAGGTTAGTCGGTGGCCTCGGTGACCCGCATTCCGGGGCCAAGTCCGCTTGACGCAACCGACATAAAGCGTAGTGTTGATCAATGTAATCAGATTTATTGTGCATGTATTGCAAAATGATCCGATGTAATGAAGCAACGGCCCATGTAGTGGAGCGCCAATGACTGATGAGATTCTGAACTGTACAGCCCGCGATTCGTCCACCGGGAAACCGATTGTGGTGATGGGCGTGCAGGGCTGCGGCAAATCGACGGTGGGCCGGCAGCTGGCCGAGGCTCTGGGCATGCTTTTTGAGGACGGCGACGACCTGCACACCGCCGAGGCACGCGCCAAGATGGCGTCCGGGCATCCGCTCACGGACGCGGACCGCATCCCCTGGCTGGCCCGCATTGCCGAGGGCATCGCCGAATCAGTCGGCCGGGGCGAACCGATGGTTGTCGCGTGCTCGGCGCTCAAGCGCAGCTATCGCGACCTGATGCGGGCCGTGGCACCCACGCTCATGTTCGTGGAGCTGTTCGGAGACCAGGCGCTCATCGCGGAGCGGCTGACGCATCGAAACCACGAGTACATGCCGCCGACCCTGCTCGACTCCCAATTCGCCGCCCTTGAACCGCTTGCCGCGGACGAGGCCGGCGTGCGCGTCGATCTCACGAACACTCCCGACGACATCGTCGGTCGTGTACTGGAGTTCCTGCACACATAAGTTCCTGCACACATAAGTTCCTGAACACATGAGTTCCTGAACACATGAGTTCCTGAACACATAAGTTCCAAAATATGAAAGAGATAGCTCACCGATGACCGATCTTGATATGAACTGGGTGTTGTCCACGCCTGCCCTCCTCGGCGTCGCCGCCGGGTCGATTGCTCTCCTGCTCGTGCTGATCATGAAGTTCAAGGTTCACGCCTTCCTCTCTCTGATCATCGTGAGCCTCCTCACCGCGGTCGCCACCGGCATCCCCACAACCAACCTCATTCCCACCCTGCTCGTCGGCTTCGGAGGAACGCTCGCGAGCGTCGCCCTGCTCGTCGGGCTCGGGGCCATGCTCGGTCGGATGCTCGAAACGAGCGGTGGGGCGAAGGTCCTCACCGATGCTCTCATTGGTCGGTTCGGAGAGAGGCGTGCGCCCCTCGCCCTTGCCGTGGCTTCCCTGATGCTTGGATTCCCCATCTTCTTCGATGCGGGCCTCGTTGTGATGCTGCCCATCATCTTCGCGGTTGCCCGTCGTCTGGGCGGCTCGTTCCTCGGGTACGCCCTGCCCTCGGCCGTGGCTTTCTCGGTGATGCATATCTTCGTTCCGCCGCACCCCGGGCCCGTTGCGGCCACTGGGCTTCTCGGTGCCGATGTCGGGCTCGTGCTCATCTTCGGATTGATCGTTGCCCTGCCCACCTGGTACGTGGCGGGCCACCTCTTCGGACGCTACGTCGGACGCAAGTACGACATCCCCGTGCCGGACACCCTGAAGGGCAGCACCGGCAACTTCGAGGAATTCGCGTCGGCACCCAAGGTCGGCACTGTGCTCACCCTTCTGCTCCTGCCGATCGGGCTGATCTTTCTCAACACCGGCCTCAACATGGCCGCGACCGCGGGGCTGGTCTCCCTCGATGACACCTGGGTACAGATCCTGCGTGCAATCGGTGAAACCCCCGTCGCCCTGCTCATCACCGTTCTGCTGGGCATGATTCTTCTCGGGTGGCGCATGCGCAAGTCGGGAAACCTCGTGGAGGCTGTCGTCGACAGCTCGCTCGGGCCGGTTGCGTCGGTCATCCTGATCACCGGCGCCGGCGGAATGTTCGGCGGGGTGCTGCGGGCCAGCGGAATCGGCGACGCCATCGCCGAGTCGCTCGACGCCATCGGACTGCCGGTGATCGTGGCCGGCTTCGTGATCGCGGCCGTCGTGCGCATCGCACAGGGCTCGGCGACCGTTGCGCTGACGACAGCCGCCGCCCTGCTGCAGCCCGTGGTCATGGGCAACACGAGTTTCAACCCCGTCGAGCTGGCTGCAATCGTTCTTGCGCTGGCAGCCGGGTCCGTGTTCGCCGGCCACGTGAACGACTCGGGCTTCTGGCTGGTCAGTCGATTCTTCGGAATGGACACCAAGACCACCTTGAAGACCTGGACCGTGGGGCAGGCCATCGTGGGCGTCGTCGGCTTCGCGATCGCCCTGGCGATCTTCACGGTGGCCGGGCTGTTCTAAGCGGGCCTACTGCGGCTCGCCGTCCGCCCAGATCGAACTCATCTCGTCGAATGCGCGTTCCATGATGCCGAGCATGGCGGTCTGGGCGGCTGCGGCATCACCGCGCTGGATCGCACCGGCGACGTCGACGTGCAGTTGCAAGGCCTCGTTGTGCGGATGCTGCGGCATGAGCCCGTAGTGCGTTCGACCCGTCAGCACCTCGGCCACGAGGGTGTTGAGCTTGGCGAACATCTCGTTGCCGGAGCTCGCGAGCACCAGGCGGTGGAACTCGATGTCCAACACAAGGAAAGCCGCCGGGTCGTCGGCCTGGCCGGCGGCCCAGAGTTTTCCGGCCAAACCCATGAGCTCGCTCGCGTCGGCGAGAGGAGCGCGGGTGGCGGCAAGGCGCGCCGCCTCCGGTTCGATCGCGGTGCGGAGTTCGGTCAGCGAGCGCAGCTGGTTTATCCGGGAGGGGGAGGCGAGACGCCAGCGAATGACCTGGGGATCGTAGAGGTTCCACTCGCTCTCCGGCAGGATCTGCACGCCCACGCGACGCCGTGAGGCGACCATGCCCATCGCGGCGAGCACCCGGATGGCCTCGCGCACAACCGAGCGGGAGACGCCATAGCGTTCCTCCAGCTCCTCGATGCGAAAAACGGACCTGCTGGACAGCTCGCCGGCGCAGATGGCCAGGCCCAGGAGGTCGAGAATTCGAGCGTGCAGGCCGTGCAGGGCGGAGTTGTCGTCGAGCGCCCGCGGAAGAGCGTCAAGTGGGTCGGGCTCCGTCGCCCGCTCCAGTGCGTTTACGTTATCCGTCATGCCACACATCATATCGTTTTGATCACGGACTTGAATAAGTATGTTTTATTGCTGTAGCGTCACGAAATGAGACAGATGTAAAGATGCATCGGTCGGGATCTGTGTGACGATGCACGGGTCTGTGAATTGGAGACACAGTGAAGCGTCATTCAGTTATTCGTTTTGCGGCCATCGCCGCGGCGACAGTTATCGCCGCCGGCACGCTCAGCGCCTGCAGCACCGGTGCCGGTGAAGAGGGAGCCTCAAAAACTCTCCGGGTCACCCTCGCGAACCACGTCTGGACCGACGCGATCAAGGACAAGCTGCCCGAGTTCGAAGCGGCCACCGGCCTCACCGTCGAGCTCAGCCAGTACGGCGAGGATCAGCTTTCGGACCAGTACAACGTCAAGCTCAACGCCGGTACCGACGAGATCGACGTCATGATGTATCGCCCGCTCCAGGAGGGCAAGCTGTTCGCCAAGAACGGTTACCTCGCCGACCTGAGCGACGACGTCACGTCGAATCCAGACTGGAATTGGAGCGACTTCCAGCCCGGCCCGGTCGGGTCGACAACCTATGACGGCAACGTGGTGGGGATCCCGATCATCACCGAGCAGGAAGTGTTGTACTACCGCAAGGATCTGCTGGCCAATGCAGGACTCGAGGTTCCCACCACGATGGTCGAACTCGAGGCCGCGGCCAAGGCCGTCAAGGAACAGAACCCCGGCGTCGCCGGATTCGTTGCCCGCACGGGCAAGTCCGCCGCCGTCACCCAGTTCTCGAGCTTTCTCTACAGCTTCGGCGGTGACTTCATCGACGAAAACGGTGACTCCGGCGTCAACAGCCCCGAAGCGAAGGAAGCCTACGCGTTCTACGGCAAGCTGATTCGTGAGTACGGCCCCGAAAATGTCAGCACCGACATGAGCTGGCCCGAGGCCATGGCCATCTTCACTCAGGGCCAGGCCGGTTTCTACACCGAGGCGGACAGCCTCTACAAGAACGCGACCGATCCCGAGACCTCCAAGGTGTCCGACACCGTCGGCTTCGCGCCGATGCCGGCCGGCCCCGGCGGCTCCGTCGCCTACAACGTGCCCTCCTGGGCCCTCGGTATCAACGCCGAATCGAACAACTCCGCTGAAGCGTGGAAGTTCATCGAATGGGCGACGAGCCAGGACCTGACCCTCGCCATACAGCAGGATGGCGTTCCCAGCGCACGCCAGTCGGTCTGGGAAGACCCCGCCGGAACCTCGACCTACCCGGGCGACCTCGCCGCTGCGATCGCCACGAGCACGAAGAACGGTGTCGGCCATGACCGCCCGCTCGTCATCAAGGTGCCCGAAGCTCGCGAGATCGTCGGAGATCCGATCGTCATCGCCATCACGGGCGGCGACTCCGATGCGGCAGCCGATGCCGCCAGCGATGCCTTCCAGGGCATCCTCGACGACGAGTAGTCCCACCCCTGACGGGGCGGACGGTCGACCGCGATCGTCCGCCCCGACCTTCTTCCAACCGTGCAATACAGAGTGTGAGGTGAATGATGACCACGATGGTCACCACCAAGCCCACAGTGTGGAGTAATTTCTCCACCTGGGCAAACCATCATCGAAAGTGGCTCTTCGCCTCTCCCGCGATGATTTTCGTCGGATTGTTGATCGCGGTCCCGCTCGGCTGGACCCTTTACCTCAGTGTCACGGACTCCGAAGGCTCGGTTCGCGCTGAATCCAACCTGGTCGGATTCAGCAACTATCTCGAGGTGCTCAGCGATTTCGACAGGTTCTGGCCCGCGGTGATGCGCACGTTCATCTTCACCGGAGGATCCCTCGCCATCGAGCTCGTGCTGGGCATGTGTATTGCTCTCCTGCTCTGGCGTCCGTTCCGGGGCGAGAGATGGGTCCGCGTCGCAATCCTCCTCCCGCTCGTTGCGACCCCGGTCGCCGTCGGCATGATGTGGCGCCTCATCTTCGATCCGAACATCGGGTTCGCCAATCAGGCGCTGAGCTGGATCGGCATCCCGGCCCAGCCCTGGCTCTCCGGTCAGTACACGGCGCTGCCGACGCTCATGTTCGTGGACATCTGGCAGTGGACCCCCATGGTCGTGCTGATGCTCCTCGCCGGCCTCACCTCCTTGTCGGACGAACCGGATGAAGCCGCCCGCATCGACGGTGCCAACTCCTGGCAGCGATTCTGGTTTGTTACGCTGCCGCTGCTGCGCGCCACGGTCATTGTGACCATCGTGCTGCGCGGCATCGACGCCCTGAAGACCTTCGACCTTCTGTACGCCACGAAGGGTAAGGGCGGCGGCTCGTTCCACGAGGTCGAGACGCTCAACATCTACGCCTTCGGCCTGAGCTTCGACTACAACGACTACGGGATCGCGTCCACGGTGCTGATCCTGTTCTTCCTTCTCATCATCGCGATCATGTGGGCACTCACCTATCGCAGAAAGGCGGACCGGTCATGACCGCGACACTGGAAACTCGTCCCGTCCTCGAGACACCGCGACCGGTCGTTACATCTTCACGTCGCCGCAAACCGCGCGCCTACAAGATCTTCCGAGTGGTCGCGCTCACCCTGGTCGTCCTGCTTTTCATCGCCCCGCTGGCCTGGATGGTCATCGCATCCCTCAAAACCAACGTCGACATCTATGACGCGAGTAAGACGGTGTTCTTCACACCGACCCTCGACAACTACGACAACGTGCTCAGCCGCAACAACTATTTCGGATTCATCTTCAATAGTTTCTGGGTCGCATTGCTGTCCACCATCTTCTCCCTGCTCATCGGGGTTCCGGCCGCCTATGCCATGAGCCGTTTCACCATGCACCGCTCCGCGCTGGTGGTTCTCATGGCGCGCATCATCCCCGGCGTCAGCCTGCTGGTGCCGTGGTACTTCATCTTCGCCAACATGCGCATGGTCGGAGGGTTCGGCGTGCTGATCCTGTCCCACATGTTCGTCGCGCTGCCGCTGATCGTGTACATCATGATCAGCTATTTCGACTCGACGCCTCTCGAATTGGAGGAGCAGGCGCAGGTCGACGGACTCACCCACATCGGGGCATTCCTCCGCATCACTCTGCCGTTGTCGGTTCCCGGACTCGCGACCGCTGGCATCCTGTCGTTCATCTTTTCGTGGAACAACTTCATGTTCGCCCTCGTGCTCTCCGGCGCGAATACCAAGACCCTCCCGGTGGCGATCTTCAACTTCGTGTCGTACGCCAGCATCGACTGGGGCAGCCTGATGGCCGCGGCCGTCGTGGTGACCGTGCCCATCATGGTCATCGCCCTGTTCACCCAGAAGTACATCGTGTCCGGCCTCACAGCCGGGGCGACCAAGGGCTGATCGTGAGCGTCCCACCGATCGTCGTCATGGGCGTGCAGGGCTCGGGTAAATCGACTATCGGCGCTCTTCTGGCGGAGCGACTCGGTGTCCGCTTTCTCGACGGGGACACCCTGCATCCCGCGGCGAATATCGCCGTCATGGCCGCCGGACAGGCGCTGCAGGACGAACACCGGCTGCCGTGGCTCAACGAAGTGGGACGACAGCTGGCCGCGGGCTCGCCCGATGGAATCGTCATCGCTTGCTCCGCGCTCAAGCGCAGCTACCGCGATCTCTTGCGTAGCCATGCCGCCAGCCTCTTCATCGTCCACCCCCAAGGCCCGATCGACGTCATCGCGGCACGGCTTCGTGCACGTACGCATGAATTCATGCCTGCCGCGCTGCTGCAATCGCAATACGACACCCTCGAACCGTGTACGGACGATGAACGCGGCATAACCGTGGACATCGTAGAACCGCCCGTAACCATCGTGGAACGAATCGTCGCGGCTCTGGCCGCCGAAACGAAAGGTGGTGAGCTCGACCATGTCGACAATCACACGCGTTGAAACTTTTCTTGTCGCACCCCGCTGGCTGTTTGTCCGGCTCGAGACCAGCGACGGCGTGGTCGGCTGGGGCGAGGCGAGCCTCGAGGGTCACTCCGACGCCGTGCGCAGCGTCGTTGAGCAGTTTGCCGAGTACCTCCTCGATTCCGACCCCGACCGCATAGAAGATCACTGGCAGGTGCTCACCAAGAGTGGTTTCTACCGGGGCGGTCCGGTGTTCGGCAGCGCCGTCTCTGGCATCGACCAGGCGCTGTGGGACATCAAAGGCAAGTCGCTGGGAGTACCGGTCTACCAGTTGCTCGGCGGCGCGGTTCGGGATCGCATCCGCATGTACGGCTGGGTCGGCGGTGACGATCCAAGCGGCATAACCGATGCCGTTGCGGCGCAGGTCGCTGTGGGGCTGACTGCCGTCAAAATGAACGCGTCCGGCATCATGAGCCGCATCGGCACGGTTGCCGAAATCGACGGCGTGCTCGAACGGGTCTCCGCCGCCCGCGCCGTGCTCGGCCCCGACCGTGATGTCGCCGTGGACTTTCACGGCCGGTTCACGCTCGCCAACGCCCGTCGCATCGCCCCGCTGCTGGAGCCGTTGCGTCCCTTCTTCATCGAGGAACCGGTCGTTCCGGAAAACTCCCACCTGATCGGACAGCTCGCCCAGGCCACCTCCATTCCCATCGCCACCGGGGAACGGCTCTACACTCGGCAGGACTTTCTGCCGGTGTTTGCGGCCGGCATCGCCGTGGCGCAGCCAGACCTCTCGCACGCCGGCGGCATCTCCGAGGTACACCGCATCGCGGCGATGGCCGAGGTTTATGACGTGCAAGTGGCACCTCATTGCCCGCTCGGCCCGATCGCGCTTGCCGCCTGTCTGCAGGTGGGCTTCGCAACACCTAATTACCTCATTCAGGAGCAGAGCATCGGTATCCACTACAACCAAGGCGCCGAGGTACTCGACTACGTGCTCGACAAGCGCCCGCTAAACTTCGTCGACGGCCACATCGAGCTGTTGACCGGCCCTGGCCTGGGCATCGAGATCGACGAGGCCGCCGTCCGGGCCGCCGACACGAGGGGGCACGCCTGGCGCTCGCCGATCTGGCGGCATAACGACGGCGCGCTGGCGGAATGGTGACGGCCGTGACGACGCTGCTGCCGGCCGCATCCGCCGAATTTCTCTCTCGACTGCAGCAGGAACGACTGCTGGCCATTATCCGCGGCACAGACCCGGACGCCGCGATCGCCGCCTCGCTCACCCTCTTTGCCAGCGGCATCCGTTTTCTTGAGGTGTCCCTCGTGACGACAGACGCCCTCGGTGTCATTGAGGAGCTCGTCAGGCTCGCCCCGAGTGACTGTGTGATCGGCGCGGGAACCGTGATGACAATCGACGATGTTCACCGCAGCGCCCAAGCGGGCGCAACGTTCATGGTCACCCCGGCCGTGACCGACGCGGTCGCCGAATCGACCAGGCTGGGCCTCCCCGTCTGCGCGGGCGCGCTGACACCGACGGAAGTCGTGGCGGCCCGTCGAGCCGGCGCCACTGTGGTCAAGCTTTTTCCTGGGTCCTTCGGCGGCCCGGCCTATCTCCGGGCGTTGCGCGATCCGCTGCCCGACGTGCCCTTCGTGCCTGTCGGCGGTGTCGACGCCCCGCGCGCTGCCGAGTACTTCGCGGCCGGCGCGATCGCTGTCGGAATCGGCAGCCCGCTGCTGGGCGATGCGGCCCGTGGCGGCGATCTCGATGGTCTTCGGGCGCGAGCGTCGACATTCCTCGCCGTCCGCGATGATGTCACGAAAAAGGCGGTCGCGGGCGCATGAACGGTCCCGACGTCGTCACCATCGGGGAAACCATGGTCAGCCTCCGCACGGGCACCCCGCTCCGGATGGGTGGTGACCTGCAGATGAGCATGGCCGGCGCCGAATCGAACGTGGCCATCGGCCTCGCCCGGCTCGGCCACAGCGTGCGCTGGGGCGGCCGCGTCGGCAACGACGAGGTCGGGGCGTATCTGCTGCGCACCCTGCGCGCCGAGTCGGTGCTCGTCGACACGGTCACCGTCGATGCCGAGCGGGCGACCGGGCTCATGCTGGCCGAACGCCGCATCAACGATCTGTCCCGGGTGAGCTACTACCGCGCCGATTCGGCCGGCTCCGCGCTTGGCCCGTCGGATGCGGCCGCGTGCCTGGCCGTCGCGCCGCGACTTCTACATGTCACGGGCATCACTCCCGCGCTCTCTGACTCGGCCGCCGAAGCCGTCACCGAAGCGGTGTGCCTGGCCCGCGCGGCAGGAGCTCTCGTGAGCGTCGACGTGAACTATCGCTCGAAATTGTGGGGCGTGGACGCGGCCAGGGCCTCGCTGTCGGTGCTCGCCCGCAGCGCAGACATCGTCATAGCCTCCGACGATGAACTTGCGCTCATCGTCGACGGCGTCGACACTCCGGACGGCGAGGCGGCGGCAGCGGCCGAGCTCGCGGCCTCCGGAGTGCGAGCGCTCGTGATCAAACGTGGTGCCACCGGCGCGAGCGTCCACTCCGCGGGACAGGTCGTTCACGCATCGGCGCTGGCTGTCACGGTGCGGGACACCATCGGTGCCGGTGACGCGTTCACGGCAGGTTACCTGTCGGGCGTGCTGGACGGGCTGACCGAGGGGGAGGCGCTGTTCCGGGGTACGGTCACGGGCGCCTTCGCGGTAGCCGCGGTCGGTGATTGGGAGGGTGCGCCGAGCCGCGCCGAACTGTCCCTGCTCGCCGCGCCTGCCGGAGCCACGCTGCGCTGATGCCCGCACCCATATTGCCCTCCATCGAATTTCTCACCACGCGCATGACCAAGGAGACACCCGTATGAAGATCGACAGAGCAGAAGTCATCGTCACCAGTCCGGATCGCAACTTCGTGACACTTCGCCTCACCACCGATGACGGCCTGGTCGGCCTCGGCGACGCGACCCTGAATGGCCGGGAGCTGGCCGTCGTGGCCTATTTGCAGGAACACGTCGTGCCCTTGCTGCTCGGCGCTGACGCGCACCGCATCGAAGATACCTGGCAGTTTCTCTATCGCAGTGCCTACTGGCGGCGCGGACCGGTGACGATGGCGGCGATCGCGGCCGTCGACGTGGCGCTCTGGGATCTCAAGGCGCAGTCTGCGGGCCTGCCGCTCTATCAGCTTCTCGGCGGGGCCAGTCGAGACAGAATTCTTGCGTACGGCCATGCGTCGGGACGCGACCTGCCCGAACTCTTCGACTCCATTCGCAAGCATCAGGCCCTCGGGTACCGCGCCATTCGTGTGCAGACCGCCGTCCCGGGGCTGAAATCCGTCTATGGCGTCGCAGCCCAGACACAGGCGAGCGGCAAACGTTATGACTACGAGCCGGCGCAGCGTGCCGCCCGGCCGGCGGAAGAGGACTGGGATACCCGCGCATACCTGAGACATCTCCCCACGGTGTTTGAGGGCGTGCGTGCCGAATTCGGCACCGAACTTCCGCTTCTGCATGACGGACACCATCGCATGACGCCGATTCAGGCCGCCAAACTGGGAAAATCCCTGGAACCGTACGACCTCTTCTGGTTGGAGGACTGTACCCCCGCTGAAAACCAGGATGCCCTGCGGCTGGTCCGCTCGCACACCACCACACCTCTTGCCATCGGTGAGGTTTTCAACACCGTCTGGGATTACCAGACGCTGATCAAGGATCAACTCATCGATTATGTGCGGTCGGCTGTGACCCACACCGGAGGCATTTCCCCGATGAAG